>JAFDAR010000053.1 GCA_019313735.1 Deltaproteobacteria bacterium
GTTTGCCTTCCCAGGCGTGTTCCAGGATCACCATACAATCGTCCATATTAAATCCGGTACGCCCATCCCTGACAGTTGCATCGGCTATACCCTTCAAGGCATCTTTCGAAATGCCCGCGTCTCTCAGTGTGAGAGGGATGCCGCCCTTAGTAATATCGTGTATATCATGCTGCATATCGTAGATGAAATTGATTGCCTTTCTGGCCTTCAGATTTTCCGCCGTGCCGGCATATATCTCGGGACCTGCAATGGGCAGCAGCATGTCAGACATGTGATATCCTTCGCTGTTAATATTATATTCCAGGGCATATGGAAGAAGGATCCCCATGCATATTCCATGGGGAAGTCCGGAGATGTCACCCGCAGTCCACCCCAGCTCATGAACCATCCCCCTCGGGGAGTTTGAAAAGGCAATACCCGCCATAGTGGCGGCATTAGCCAGCGCAAGACGCCCTCTTTTATCGCCGGATTTGATCACATTGATAAGATTTTCCCCTACAAACTGCATGGCGACATAGGCGTATGTATCGGTCATGGGGTTTTTCGCCGGGCAGGTATATGCCTCTGCGCAGTGGGCAAGGGCGATCATCGCAGTGGAAACAACCGTGTTTGCTTTTTCAGATGTAATCATGCGAGGGTCAATAACCACAAGATCGGGCATCAGAAAATGCGAAGAAAAGCTCAATTCCCCCAGAGTGGCAAACCTGGATGTCTCAAAACCCGTCCCGGAAGCGGTCGGCACAAAGACAAAGGGCCCCAGGGGATTTTTTATCAGATCTTCTCCCGCGAACTCTTTGAGGTCTTCAGGTCTTCCGGAAACCACAACATTAAGCGCCTTGGCCATATCCACAACGGCCCCTCCACCCGCTGCTATAATCGAATCGCATCCGGTATCGCGATAGTTATTCATAAGCCTTCTGACCAGTTTAAGATCGGGAACCGGTGGAGTGCCGTCAAAGATACCCATTGTAATTCCCGAATCCTTGAAAGCGCCTGCAATCTTTTTTATCAATCCCTTCTTTGCAATCTCTTTATCGGTGACAATAAGTGGTTTTCTGGCGTTCAGGGCATCCAGCTCGACAGGGAGGTGCTCCAGCGCCCTGTTGCCTGAATTTATCTTTACCGGACACCAAAACTCATAATTATCTGGGAAAAACATCGTGTGTGCTCCTTTCACGGGTTAAGGACAGTTCCCTGTTACCGGTTCACAGTTTACGGTTAAAGACAGTCCACAGTTGAACTGGTAACCGGAAACCGTGAACCGTTTTTCAATCATCAATAACCCAATATCGAACGGAAATATATTCGAACCCGGCCGATATATTTCCGGCCAAACGACCATGCCGGATACCGTTTCACCGCCAGTCTGGCGATAAATTTCGGAAGCAGGTAGACCTCCCCTATATCCAGCATGCGGACAATCGCGCAGACGTACGGCACCTCTCCGTCAACTATCATGCGATCCCGGGCGGTCGCGACGGCTGTACTCTCCTGAAAAGTAAACATCAATATGGCCGCTTCAATACTCTTGATCTTCATATCAAGATCGATACGCTTGCCGCCGGGTTTCCATCCCAGGTATTTCACGCGTCCTTTTTCGTTTTTACCCACAATCATATATGGGCCTTTTGGCAAAACTCCAAGACAGAATGTAAAGCCCTCCGGGAGTTTTTCAAATTCTCTTTTTACCTCTTTGTCAACCCTGGCCGCCGCCTGAATGGCTCTGCCGACAAACCACAACATCACGGCAACATATGCCTTCTTAAGTGGTTTATTTCCCGAAGTTATTTCTTTGAAATCATCCATGTTCTTCCTCTCCTCGATCGTGGCTCATTGTGATCGCCTCCACTGGACATTCAGAGGCACAAAAGCCACATCCGATGCAGGCCTTCTCTTTGTCCAGATAGGGATACCCATGCGGATCGCGGGGCATTGCCTCAGACAGCGAGAGGCATCCCACGGGACACGCGTCTATGCATATAACACATGACATACACTTCTTCCGGTTAAAAACTGGTTTCTCCCACCGGGAGCGCTTTATCATTTCAGATACAATGCCAAAGCTATCTTTTACCGCTCCTCTGGGGCATATTCTGCCGCACGCCCCGCATTCCAGGCAAAGCGTCTCATCTATCACGTGGAGTTCCTTTTTCTCTCCATGAATAGCATCCACGGGACACACTTTCTTACACGCGCCGCATCCGTTGCATGCATCTGTTATTTTGTACGCCATCTCTTTCCTCCATGTCCCGGATTGTTACACCTCTATGCCAAGCCTTTCCATACATTCCGCGCCCGGTTTGCCGGTTTCGGTATCCCAGCCAAACTGCCCCCAGTAACCTTCCATCATTTTATCTATATCCACTGTCCTGCCCTTATTCGCGCCACCAGACAGGGGGGGCATTCCGACGGCGCGGCCGCTTATCTTGAAATCCTTTGGCTCTATACCATGCTTTACATTAAACGCCTGCCTCAGTGTCTGTATACGCCCGCCGATCTCCATATACTCTTCCGGTGTCTTGTTCCAACCCGTTGCCTCGGTCAACCATTCAAAGGTCGGTATCTTCTTCGTCCCCAGAAAAGAGCCGAACAAACAGAGTCCGGCGCCGTTCAACACATTCACGAATTTGCTGCACGCTGCGCCGATAATGGCCTTCTCTTCATCCACCACATATTTGCTCCCCTTGAAATAGAGCGGCCCTACCTTCGGCAATCCCTTAACCTTTTTCCACAACTGGAACATCTCATAGTAGAGCCCGGATCCTATTGTATGTCTGCCCGGTGTAGGTTCAACACTGTAGTGGAGCGCGAAACCCGGATCATTTCTGCCATCATGCATCGCGAGCTCCTGCCCCCCGGCATGCACCGCAAATCGCTCCGACCCCTTTCCCAGCTTCCGGGCGGCTATCCTGGAACCATCCGCCAGAATATCCCCGATACCCTCCCTGCTTATCATCTTGTCTATAAGGGCAATTATCGCTCCAGAGTTCCCCCATGTGAGTTCAAGACCGTCCGTGTCTTTCTTTGTAAGTATCCCCTCTTCATAACACTCAATGGCGAAGGCCACGGTAGCCCCCGCCGATATGGTATCCATGCCGGCCCTGTTGAGGGTTTCATTAAGTTGGAAAAGACTGTTTACATCCTCATTCATGCACAGTCCACCCAGGGCAAGAACAGTTTCATATTCCGGTTTGTGAGTTTCGCTGTACTTCCCAGTCATCGAACAGATTCCGCCGCAACCCAGAGGGCATGAATAGCAGTGATACTTTATCGTCTCACAATCCGTGAATACATCGGGATTAGTGGTTGCAGATTTTTTGGGTCCGAAGTCCTCATTGTTTCCCTTCCAGTTTTTTATCGGGGAATCTCCCATCTCAATGGACATCTGGTTCATGCTTCCCGTGCCCCATTTTTTGAGGAGTATCTTGTACAACATACCATCCTGAGCAAGCACTGTTGGCATCACTCTCATTAATGCACCGACATGCGACGTCCATGATCCGGGTATAAAGGGGGGCTGGAACTGAACCCATTTGTTACACTTCTGGCTCAGTCTTTTTATTCCCTCCCTGTTGTGAACGGGAATCCTTTTCGCGCCTCCCAGAACCAGCGCCTTCAACCTCTTTGACCCCATTACAGCGCCAAGGCCCGACCTGGCGGCCATTCTTCCCCTGTCATTGGATATACCGGATATCAACGACAGCTTTTCACCTGAGGGACCTATAAGGGCAACCCGGGCTCCGGCAGCCGCATCTTCCAGCAGCATCTTTTCGGCTTCTACCGTATCTTTGCCCCATACATGAGACGCGTCGCGGAGCCTGGCTTTTCCATTTTCGATGCAGAGATATACCGGTTTGTCACTTATACCCTTAAAGAATATCCCGTCATACCCGCATCTTTTTATAGCGGGTGAAAATGTGCCGCCGCAGTTCGCGTCACCCCAGCCACCGGTAAGGGGTGATTTTCCCACGACCATCCATCTGCCCGCGAAAAGACTGCCGGTACCGGTCAAGAGACCGGAGACAAAGCCCAGAATATTATCCGAACCAAGCGGGTCCGCTCCCGCGGGTATCCTGTTATAAAGGATATAAGCGGCAAGTCCCATACCGGACAGGTATTTCTCATATACATCATCCGGTATTATTTCCTCTTTTATGTCCCCCGCAGTCAGGTCAACCATCAAGATCTTGCCCATGTATCCCTTGCCCATAAATCCCTCCTTACAAGTCGCAAAAGCACCACAAAACAGCATGGAAGAAACAGGCATCTGATAATCACTCCACCTGTCCCTCCTCAAAACTATATACCAATGAAAGATTTATAGAGTAAAACAGATATAAGTCAAGAAAAACTTGTCCCCCGGTCTTCTCCCGGCACATATTTCACACCACGATTCAAATATATAAATTATTTGTAGAATTTTTTTATAATTTATATTAGGGTAACAGAATCTTCCAGAAAAAGAGGTGGCCATGAGGTTTGACATAGCAAAGAGCGGGGCAGGAATAGCATACGAGATACGCAACATAGTCAATATAGCGGAAAAGTTGAAGGAATATGGCGTTGATGTTACCTGGGAAAACATCGGGGACCCAGTAACAAAGGGGGAGAATATCCCTGAGTGGATGAAGGACACACTGGCCGACATCATGAAAAATGATATGTCATATGCCTATTCACCCACCAAGGGTATGGAAAAGACCAGGGAATTTCTCGCGGAGGAGGTAAACAAGCGGGGAAAATACCAGCTTGACAAAGAGGATATTATCTTTTTTAACGGACTTGGAGACGCGATTGCGCGGGCATACAGTTCAATAAGGGTCGATGCCCGCATCATCATGCCGGAACCGACCTATTCCACCCATCTCCTCGCGGAGATTCATCATGCGTCATTTCCGCCAAACACTTACAGGATGAACCCCTACCACAACTGGCATCCTGATATCGCGGAACTTGAACGAAAGGTGAAAAGCCACAACACTATCGTCGGCGCCCTTGTCATAAATCCCGACAACCCGACCGGATTTGTCTATCCCGAAGAAAGCCTCAGGAAAATTGTAAAAATAGCGAAGGAATATGACCTCTTTCTCGTTTTCGATGAAACCTATCGGAATATCGTGTACAACAGCTGTAAGACCGTTCCTCTTTCAGACATCGTTGGGGATGTTCCCGCCATCAGCATGAAGGGCATCTCGAAGGAGTTTCCCTGGCCCGGAGCACGATGCGGATGGATAGAGGTATACAACGCCGATAAGGACGAGACCTTCGCAAGATATATAGACGCCATATTGACACAGAAGATGTCTGAGGTCTGCTCCACAACTCTGCCCCAGATGGCCATCCCGAGGATTATGACCCATCCCGAGTATCAGAAATATCTGGACAGCAGAGTCAAACATTATGAGAGGCTTTCCAACATAGCATACAACATCCTTAAGGATGTCCCGTATATTGTGGTAAACAGGACAAATGGCGCCTTTTACATGACTATCGTGTTCAACGAGGCGGTGCTCAACGGCAAGCAGAACCTGCAGATAAAAAATGCCGCCATAAAGACTTACGTGGAAGAGATAACAAGCGCCCGTATAGAAAATGACAAACGCTTCGTTTACTATCTCCTCGGGTCCACCGGGATATGCGTGGTGCCACTGACATCATTCTTTACCGCACTGCCTGGTTTCAGATTAACACTGCTGGAAAAAGACGAAGGCAAGTTCGAGAAAACGATAAATATATTAGCGGAAAAGGTCGTTAAGTACGTCGATTCTTCAAAGTAGCTTAAATTTGACGGCTTCGCAAAAGTTGGGAGATATCCCTTTTCGTCATGACAGCGGAAGCTGCAATCCGGTTATATCAAATGCTTAAAGCTTGTACAGACTCCGATTTTCACCTGTCTGCGCCTATGAGTCTGTGGAAAAAGCATTCAGCTTTTCAGCCACCCTGACCGCCTCCACCCCGTCTTTGGCATAATGAGCGCCGATCGACTCTGCGTAGGCCTTTGTTACCACCGCCCCACCCACCATGAA
>JAFDAR010000054.1 GCA_019313735.1 Deltaproteobacteria bacterium
TCAAATGTTCATCTCTCAGCAGATCCTCAACAGTCTTTACCGGATTGAAGGTTATGAGAGGCACTTCAACGAAGATGGTATTCCATCCCGACATGGAACCATTCCACAGCCCCGGAAGTTCCAGGACCTTCAAAGGTTTCCCTTCATAGGATTTATCTGAAACAATATGGGTGTCTTTGTCAACGTATTTTTCCAGATCGAACTTTTCTCCCCGGTAGTCTCTGATGCCACATACCAGGTCAACTGGATTGAAGTATGTGGATGATTTCCAGATGGCCTTCTGCTCTTTCGATCTCGCGTCGATCTGTGCCTCCTCCACAATCTGCAGCGATTGTGCCCCATCTTTTCCCTCTACCCAGAAGGGGCCTCCTCCAGGCTCCCCTTCGTTTCTCACCATGCCGCATACTCGCAGTGGGCGGTTCAGCATGTCGAAAATAAAATCCCTTTTTTGTGTGTCGGGGAATTCCTCAAAATCTGAAGGCAAAACCGCGAAGAGCTTTTTGCGGCAGAACCTAACTATCTCGGAAAATTGTTTTTTGCCCGGTTCATTCTCGTTTAGAAAACGCAGATAATGGAATATTTCTTCCTGCAGTCCTGCAAGATATCCTCCGAGGATTTTCTTATAATGTACAGTTTCCGGCTTTAATCTGTCGGGGACAATATTGTCGATATTTTTCACAAAGATGATATCTTCCTCGATGGTATTCAGGTTTTTCAGAAGCGCTCCGTGTCCACCTGGTCTGAACACAAGCCTGCCGGTGTCATCCCGAAAGGGTTTGCCTTCCATGTCAACCGCTATGGTATTTGTGGATGGGAATTGTATGGAAAGAGAGATTTCGAACTTCACGTTATATTCGGTCTCATAATATTTCCTTATGCTGGAAATATAATTTTCTACATCAGACCTGTGCTCCTCGGAGGTGGTGATATGTATCCTGCATATGCCGTTTTTATCCCGCACATACAGGATGGCCTCAACCAGGTGTTCTTCGAGAGATGTGCGATTGCGGTCCGGATACGCGTGAAACTTGAGGAGCGCCTTGGGCAGACGCGTGTAGTTCAGCCCCTTTGATGTGAGGATATATTCCAGTATTTCGGAGATATTTCCCCGCAGGATATCGTGGATGTTCCGACCGTCGCGTGAGATGATATCTGACAGGTCGTCGTAGAAAGCGAACCTTATGATCTCGTTTTTAAGGATCTCGGCTTCTTTTGTATCATTGAAACCTTCCATTTCATAATAGTTGAACCAATCGCGAAACATGCGACTGGCGGCACCGGAAGCGGGCACAAATTTTGTCATCCTTCCCTTTGCGGCTGCACGCTTATGTATGGATATCAAGGTTTCTCTGTCTGAATCGGGGATAACAACTATCCCGTCACCGATTGAACATGGCCTGTCAAGCTTAAGTGGAATCGTTTCACTGTGGAGAATCTCAAGCTGAGAAGACAGCTCTTTCACAGTTAATCCTTCCTCCCTGATTGTCTCCAGATCGCTTTCTGTGAATAGATTTTCTGACATTTGCGGCTCCGTGGGGGCGTTTTTTGTGATGTAACTGTCTGAGAGTATATCTGATGTAAGAGAGAAAAACAAACAAAGCGGACGTGACAGGTCCAAATATAATGACTTATGCAGTACTCTTATTTCTTGACAACTATCCTCTTTTTATTTTAAATGTTTACGGGTGTGTATATTACGGGGAGAGGAGAAGTATATATGGCAAAGATAGATGCCTTCTTTAAATTGATGAATGAACAGGGCGCGTCGGATCTACATCTCATTGCCGGGCAGCAACCTGTTCTGAGGATCAGGGGCGAGATAGAACGGGTAAAATACTCTCCCCTGGAGAGCGATGACCTGAAGGCCATGCTGTATGAGATAACACCAGAACATAAAATCAAGCAGTTTGAAGAAACAGGTGATGTTGATTTTGCGTATGAGATACCAAACCTTGCAAGATATCGCGCGAATTTCTTTCAGCAGAAAATGGGTGTAGCTGCTGTATTCAGGGAGATTCCCAGCAAGATTCTCACGACAGCGCAGTTGGGCCTTCCCCAGGTTGTCGCCAAGTTAGCGTCGCTTCCAAGAGGGCTTGTCCTTGTTACAGGTCCAACTGGGTGCGGTAAATCAACTACGCTGGCCGCCATCATTGATGAGGCAAACCGCACGCGTAAGGATCATATTATTACTATTGAGGATCCTATTGAATTTGTTCATGAGAGCAAAGAGTGTATTATTAATCAGAGGGAGGTGGGGTTGCATACCGTATCATTTGCCTCCGCCCTCCGCGGCGCCCTTAGAGAGGACCCCGATATTATCCTGGTGGGCGAGCTGAGGGATCTTGAAACGATCTCTCTTGCCATTGAAGCGGCATCAACCGGACACCTCGTATTCGGGACCGTTCATACGCCGAGCGCGCCGAAGACAGCAGACCGTCTTATAGATGTATTTCCTTCCCATGAGCAGTCGCAGATCAGATCAACTCTGGCGGACAGTATACGCGCTATCCTGGCGCAGGTTCTTTTCAAACGTGTGGATAGACAGGGTCGCTGCGCGGCGCTTGAGATAATGATTGCCACTCCGGCTGTACGCAACCTGATACGGGAGTCCAAGACCTTTCAGATTCCCTCAATGATACAAACGGGCAGGAAATATGGAATGCAGTTGCTGGATAATTCCATTATGGGTCTTTTGGAGAAGGGATGGATAGGCGCTGAAGAGGCTTATCTCAAGGCTAATGACAAGACAAAATTCAAGGGTTTCTTAAGGACATCCCCGGCTGACTTTACGGAGGTGTAGGAATGCTTTTGGTTGCCCATCCGGGGTTGTTTGATGAAGGGGGAAATTGCCATGAGGAAGCAGGAACTTGACTACATACTTGCCCGTATGCTTGATTCCCATGAAGATATCTCCGATCTGAATATCACGGTAGGAAAACCTTTTCAGGTTGAGAGTTCCGGTGAGCTGAAGGTCGTTGATTTGGGTTTTTCTCTTTCTGAGATCACTCCCTTCCAGGCAGAGATATTCGCGCTGAATCTGATAAATAAAGATCACAGACTTATGCGGGATCTGATCGAAGATGGGTCCTGTGATGTTTCTTATGCACTGCATGGAAGGGCACGATTCAGGGTCAATATATTCTCTCAGGGCGATAATTATTCCACCATACTGAGAAAACTGGAGGACAGTATACCGACCTGTGAGGAGTTAGGCCTCCCTAAGGCATTTCTCGAAATCCCCGAGGAAAAAAACGGGTTTGTATTGTTTGTAGGCGCAACCGGAACAGGCAAAACCACATCGCTGGCCGCTGTTTTAAATGAGATAAACGAAAAGCAACCAGTTCATGTAATAACCCTTGAAGATCCCGTGGAATATAGACATTCGCATAAGAGGGCAACCTTCAATCAGCGGGAGCTTGGCGTTGACTTTTCAAGTTTTGCGAGCGGACTTCGTGCCGCGTTAAGGCAGGCGCCCAATGTTATACTTATCGGTGAGATGCGCGACAGGGAGACGATGGAGATAGGTCTCAGCGCCGCGGAAACAGGACATCTTGTATTCAGTTCTCTCCACACGCTGAATGCGGGGCAGACAATCCATCGCATTACAGGCATGTTTCCTATGGATGAGGAATCTCAGATTCGAGCCCGTCTGGCTGATACGATTCGCTGGATCATATGCCAGAGGCTTCTCCCCCGGATAGGTGGGGGGAGGGTTGCCGCCTTTGAGATCCTCAAAACCAATTTGCGGGTCAGAGATGCCATTATTCACGGGGAAAAGGAGGGGAAAACCTTTCAGGAGATCATAGAAGCGGGTCACGCCTTTGGCATGGTGACCTTTGATAATTATATCATAGAGTTGTACAGGGATGGGGTCATCACGGAGAAAACGGCCCTTTCATACGCGACGACAAAAGGGGTCGTAGGGCGTGGGATCGATTCGATCAAGAGCGAAAAGGGTGAGGCCACGACGGAGATAAAAGACCTTGAGGTAGATTGGTAGAGGGAGGATACATGGACGACAAGAAGAAGATACTCCTTAATGAAAGAGGATCTGAGTCAGACAACGCACTTGATAAACCCTTCAATTTTATCAAAGAAGGGGGAAAAATGGCCCTTGTCTGTGAATCTGATTTTGTTGTCCGGGAAAATCTTGGTACTGTTCTGGAAAAGATGGGGTATTACGTTACAAAATCTGCCGCTCCCCCTGATGCCCTGAAGAGTATGAGGTCTCATCTGTATGACTTGATCGTGGTGGGCGAGACTTTCGATGAGGAAGGCTCGGATGAAAGTGGTGTCCTGGACTATATCCGGCATCTTCCCATGAGTGTCCGGAGGAATATCTTCGCAGTGCTGCTAAGTGCGACTGTTCGCACAATGGACGACATGGCCGCTTTTGGAGAGAGCGTCAATCTTGTCCTCAACCTGAAAAATATCGATGACGCGGGTGTTATAATAGAGCGTGGTATTGCCGATAATGAAGCCTTTTATAGCGCCTTTAAAGATGTTCGGAAGAGGGCAGGGCGTGTATAACCCTCATTTTTTGTAATTGTTCACGGTTGTCGGTTCACAGTTCACGGTTTTTTTAACCGTTAACCGGTAACTGTAAACCACTTTTTGAGAAGCTCATTTTCGGGTGGATGCAAGGTATCCCTTTGCCAGAGAAGTATTCACGTGAATAACCCCCCTGTTCATATCTTTCATCGGGTAGTCTTTCGTGATTTCGGGGAGGGTGTCCGCGTCTTCCTGTGTCTTTATGATCGAACCGGCAGGTATGTAGCGGTGATCCGGTACGTTTACGCCCATAAGGAGGCAGCCGGGTTCTATAACGCACCCACTTCCCACCAGGGATTTAAAGACCAGGGTTTTCATGCCGACAAAGGTGTCATTACCCACCACGGCCGGGCCATGTATCTGAACCTGGTGGGCGAGAGAAACCCTTTCCCCCACATAAACGGCATAGTTCTTTCCATTGACTGTATACAGGTTTTCTTCAACCGATTTTCCATTCATCTCTGTTTCAAGCGCGTGTATAACGACCCCGTCCTGGACATTTGAATCATCACCGATGAACAGGGGTTGCCCTTCGTCACCGCGAATGGATGCCATCGGTGAAACCATTATGTTCTTGCCGAGAATGACCCTGCCTATGACCGATGCCAGTGGATGAACATAGGTTGAAGGATCGATCTCCGGTTGCGATACCTCAGCGTTGAAATTCGTCAGTACATTCTCTCCTACCATATTTTCATCTCGTTATTCCGTGCGTTTCTTTTTTAAGAGTTCTTTCCACACCCTGTCAACGATTGACTCCGTTTCTTCCGGAGTGCCTTCGTTATTTATTACAAAGTCGGCAAATGGAATCTTCTCATCCACAGGCATCTGCGAGTTGAGGCGATCTCTGGCGTCTTCGTAACTGCAGCCGTTTCTTTCCATGATCCTTTCTGCCTGCACATTGGGTGATGTGTAAACAAGAATCACCATATCCACCGCTCTGTGCCAGCCCACCTCTATAAGCAAGGGGATGTCTGATATTATTATGGCTTTTTCATCCCTGCTGCCGATATTGTCGAACCTGCGCCGCCATTCATCAAATACGGCGGGATGTACGATGCTGTTCAGTTTTTCCAGTTTCTCGCTGTCCCGGAACACGATTCCGCCCAGCACTTCTCTGTCTATTTCATTGTCTTTGTCCAGAATTTCTCTTCCGAAGTATTCGACAATCCTGTTCCAGACGATGCCGCCCGGTTCTTCCACCATGTGCGCGAGGACATCGACGTCGATAATATAAGCGCCTCTTTTCTGGAACAGTTTCGCGACGGTTGATTTTCCGCTGCCTATTCCACCTGTCAATCCTATGTTTATCATGAATGTCTCCGAAATCTTCCTCGCCAGACCCTTAGTCAGCAAGCATAAATAACTCATACACCTTGCTTGTCCTTTTGCTTGTTTTCTGTGTTGTGTCAAAGCTTACATAACTCGTTATGCCCGCTTCAACACGCCTTGAAAACAAACGGGGATGGTCAGTTCATATGCCCCCGATCTGACAACCGCGTGCATGGGGAAGGGCGTCTTTTCAAACACTTTTAACATGGGTTTGTTCTCGGTGAGGACATCCGCTGTGAATCCAGCGATGCCGCGCTTCCTTGCTATCTTGATTAACATTTCTAACAGAAAGGACCCGATTCCCAAGTTTTGATACTTTTCATCGACAACAAACGCCACGTCTCCATATGGACGATCCTTTGAAAGCGCGTATCGTCCCTCCGCGATGATGCGTTCGACTCCTGATTCTTCAATGAGACCTACGATTGACAAGATATGCCTGTAATCGATATTTACATATTCCTGCGTTGTTATGTGCGGCATGGTCTTTATTGGACTGAAGTAGCGGTGATAGACTGCCTGGTTGGAGAAACGGTAGAAGAGTTTTCTCATGTCTTCCTCGTCTGACGATCTTATCACGCGAAAATGGACGGGGATATCCCCCTTGAAAACCTGTGTACACGATATGTCCGCAGGATAGCGGTGGCCTGATTCAGTGAGGTATATCTGGTCTGAATAGAGGATATTCGCCTTTTTTGCCATACGCACCAGTTCCCCGCGGTCGTCCGGATGCGCTATGTTATGATGAGATCCAGGGACTCCCTGTTTGTGAATTGGTCGGGAAAATCTTCTACTGAAAGCAATATGTTGGGTTTCCCCTCGAGGTTGCGACTCGGCAGAGCGAAGATACCCCTTCCACCCTTTGAAAGTGCGGCCCCCGTGAATGCCTCATGTGCCTCGCCTGAACCGGGGCTTACGTTTCCCTTGCCAACATGGAGAGAGATATTGCCGGTCAAATCGACCTTTCGCGCCGGGAGGACCGTGATAAACCGGTCGTTCCTGCCCATGCTGCCAGGATCAGAGGCTACATCTATTCCCTGAAACTCCACGAGAGGATTGTGGTCCAGCCACTTCATCAGTTCCGGTGTTCCCATGGCATATGCGGCCACGCTCTTGTGCCTGAACAGGGCTTTATGCCTGTTCGTAACGGCCCCCGATTTTATGAGGTCCATGAGGGCGTCTGTTATCAGAAGAGAGTGGATTCCCAGATTCCGTCTGTGCGCAAGATGTCTGGCAAGCGCCTCAAATAAGGGACCTATGAAAAAGGCGATACAACTGCCGTCCTCCACTATCGAGGCCACATTTGCCGCGACCTTGTCAAAGACTTGGTCGATGGGCCATCTGGGGAAATAGATGGGTGATTCGGTGGAATGGACAAGATAGTTGAAGTCATCT
>JAFDAR010000055.1 GCA_019313735.1 Deltaproteobacteria bacterium
TGGGGTATGGCAATACCATCACCTATTCCTGTGCTTCCAAGTTTTTCTCTCTCCAGCAGCACCTCAATCATGGCGCTACGATCAATACTTATGCCGTCGCGAAGAAATACATCCACCAGTTCAGCGAGGACTTCTTTCTTCGTCCTGGATTTCAGATCTTCGATGATAAATTCTTTTTTAAGCATGTCCTGAATGTTCATTATATATCACCTTCTGTTTCAGCTGTTGGTCTCAATCAGGACATATTTTTCGTCATCACGACGATAAATAACGCTCACCTTTTCTGAGGAAGAATCCCTGTAAATGATAAACATTTTTCTCGATTCGTCCATCTCCAAGATCGCGTCTTCCAGAGACATGGGTTCAAGTATGACCTTCTTTGTCTCCACCACTTTGGAGTTCTCATCATATTCATCATATTCTTCAGAGCTTGAATCCATGCTTTCGCTTCTGGATGCGACATCCTTGTGATTCCTGGTTTTTTGCTTATATTTCTTCATCTGCCGTTCTATCTTATCTATGACACTGTCGATGGCAAGGGTCATTTCCTTTGCCTCTTCCCTGCCCTGCAGATTTATACCTTTGGCCGACAGTTTTACTTCGGCTCAACCACTCTCCTGCTTCCATATTCCGAAAGGTAAAAGAAGTTTGCATGTATGTTCCTCCTCTTAATCAATTTTAGCCGGCACAATGAAATTTCGCCTTATATTTGAGCCGGCAGTAAAAGTCAATCGGCATCTCATCAAAATCAGAAATACTTTCTTCTCTTGGACGAGGGTAATATCCCCTGCATTTCCCTGTATTTCGCCACAGTTCTTCTTGCTATTGATATGCCGAGTCCTGCGAGTATATCAACTATCTGACCATCATTATAGGGTTTTCTGTCATCCTCTCCGCTGACTATCTCTTTGATTTTTTCCTTAACGCTTTGGGATGCTATCTGTAGAGCGCCTTTCCTGTTTATCCCACTGTTAAAAAAATATTTGAGTTCAAATATGCCTCTCGGCGTATGCATGTATTTATTCGCGGTAACCCTGCTTACCGTTGACTCATGCATTTCTACATCATCGGCGATATCTCTCAGAACCATGGGCTTTAAATAGTTGATACCTTTGTCAAAGAATTCTATCTGGTGTTCCACGATACTTTCCGATACCCTGTAGATCGTTTTTTGCCTTTGCTGAATGCTCTTTATCATCCAGGTTGCGGACTGCATTTTGTCTTTGATATACTCCTTGCACTTTTCCCCACCGTTGTTTTCTGTGCCGCCCATGATTTTCTTGTAAAAATTGCTTATTCTCAGTTTCGGCAGACCGTCATCATTCAGGACGATCCTGTATGCGTCTCCAACCTTGAAAACGAATACATCCGGAATTATATATTGTGATCTCTCTTCGTTGTAGAGAAGTCCGGGTTTAGGATTCAGTTTGATTATCATCAACGCCGCCTGCTGAACGTCATTGACAGGAATCTTCAGTTTCCTTGCTATATTGTTGTAGTTTTTCGTTTCAAGATCCTTCAGATGATTCTCAACTATTTCCTCCGGAAGCGATGAATCAACATCCATAAATCTGATCTGTATGAGCAGGCACTCCTTCAAATCCCTCGCAGCGACACCCTGGGGATCAAATTCCTGCACTTTTTTAATGATATCTTCAACCAGGACCGGATCCACATCTTCTATAGAGGCAATCTCTTCAGGAGTTGCCATGAGATATCCGTCACTGTTCAGGTTGCCTATGATCTGTTCCCCCACACGCCTTTCCACACCGGTAAAACGCGACAGGTTAAGCTGCCACAGCAGGTGATCTGAGAGAGAATTTGTTTTGGTAAGCATATTCTCGAAGGGCGGCGCGTCTGTATCCTCATGCTGGTAGGGAACGCCCATCGGGCCGAAATCTTCGAGATAGGCGTCCCAGTCAAAGTCCTCTTTTCCATCCCCCTCTCCGGTGATCTCCTTTGTCTTCGGTTCAACCTTTATATCTTCAATCTCCGGGATAATTTCTGTCTCCGGATCGTTACCGGCAGGTTGTTCTTCGAGGAGGGGATTTTCTTCAAGCTCCTGATTTATGGCATCCACCAGCTCTAATCTCGAAAGCTGGAGGAGCTTGATCGACTGCTGCAACTGCGGTGTCATAATCAGTTGTTGAGTCAGTTTAAGGGCCTGTTTAAGTTCAAAAGCCATCGTCCTGCCTGTCTATAGATCGAAATCTTTCCCAAGATAAAATTTACGGGCAATTTCACTGCCGGCTATATAATCCGGATCACCTTCAAGCAGGATAGTGCCTTCGTTTACGATATACGCCCTGTCACAGACCTTGAGGGTTTCCCTCACATTATGATCGGAAATCAGGACTCCTATTCCCTTTGACCGTAATTTACGTATAATATCCTGAATATCCGCAACCGCTATGGGATCAATACCCGCAAAGGGTTCATCGAGTAACATGTACTGCGGCGACGTGACCAGTGCCCTTGTAATTTCCACCCTTCTGCGTTCGCCGCCTGAAAGAGAATAAGCCATATTTTTTGAAAGACCCGAGAGATCCAGTTCTTTGAGAAGCTCGCGCAGCCTCTTCTCTCGTTCCCCTTTATTTATATCCAGTGTTTCCAGGATAGCCATTATATTCTCTTCCACTGTGAGTTTTCTGAATACCGACGGTTCCTGTGGGAGATAATTTATCCCCCTTCGCGCCCTCATATACATAGGATATTGGCTTATATCCTCGCCATTCAACAATACACTTCCACTATCCGGGCTTATCAGGCCTACTATCATATAGAAGGTTGTCGTCTTGCCGGCGCCGTTAGGCCCCAGGAGACCAACCACTTCTCCCTTGTGAACATTCAGATTGACTTTATCAACAACAGGCCGCCCGTTGTAGGTTTTTACCAGTTCTGTCGCAATCAACTTTTCCATGAATTCAATTTACCCTATTCAGTATTATCCGGATAGATAATAGCGGTAACTCTTTCTCCGCCGGAACCATCTACAACTCCTCTGTTTTCATCCAGGAAAACTGTGATCCTGTTCCCCTTGATCACATTGTCCCCGTCCCTCATCACGGCATTGCCCGTCATAATGATTCTTTGCTCCGCATCATAGAAAACGGCCCTGTCTCCGGTGACAATTTTTGTTTCCTTTTTTATGGTAACATTACCTTTCAGCTCAATCCTCTCTATCTTTCTCATACCTGTCGTTATGCCGGCAAGAGAATCCCCTGCACCTTTTTTCTTGTCATAGTAGAGATACAGTTCATCTGAATTTATTACCGTATTATCCTGTGTGGCCACAACATTGCCGGTAAACAGAACAATGCCTTTGTCATCGTAAGCATCCAGCCGATCAGAGGTTATATGTATGGGACTTTTAGAGGTTGTCTTTATGGGGCCTTCGGCCCCGCACACGCCTCCTGCCACGGCAAGGGGGAAAATCACCACAAGAGCCAGCATTAGTAAGATTGTTTTTCTCATATATTATAAGCACCCAATCAAGTTTATTTTTTGGTTTTTTAGCCTTTCACTCGAATCCTCGAATCCTCGAATCCTTGACCCCTGGAATCCTTTTTTTAAGGGAGATGATCCGTTTTTTGTTATTACCGCTCTGACATCGGACAAAATGGTTATTTTTTTGTTTCTCAGAGAGAGTTTCATGCCCACCCCTTTCACACAAACGCCAGGACGTGTCATCTCCACGGTATCTTTCGTATGGATCATTCCATCACCATGGGTATAATTCAGACTGTCCGTCTTAAAGCGCCCCCCCTTATCCGAGACTGCAACTACATTCCCATATATATCCATATTCTTTGTATCGGTATGCAGGGAACCATTCTTACCCGTTATCGTGTACATCTTACCACTGGAAGAAAATAATTTAACCTCGATTTTTTCAAAAAGAGTGACCTCTTTTTTCTTGATGTACCTGGCGGTATCCGCATTGATCTCCCATATCAGATCGGGATCCCCCACCTCGGTATAGTGAAAATCCTTTATCTGAAGATCAACCTTTTCCGAAAGAATCTTCAGGACAGCATGCTCCTCCTTGTGGACAGCGTAAAATATGTACAGAAACAACGCGCCAGCAAGAAGAACGCATCCTCCAATGAGCAGTTTCTTTGCGGATATTTTCTTTAACAAAGATTTAGTCCAGGGAGATTTGTGAAATTTGTCAAGTTCGTATCTCCAAAAATTCTCCCAAGTATTTTAGCAAGAAGTGTACCATCTAACCGCGGACATGTAAAGGAAAGCCTCGAGACCTTTGCATAACGTTTCCTTTTGCCCAATTTCTGCGTCAGGCTCAAATTTTAATCCTCGTGTACCAGTGGGGACAGGTTTAAACCTGTCCCCGATTATTCTGTGGTTAAAATTCTCGCCTTCCTTGAACTTGAACAAAATTGAACATTCTGTAAAGGCCTCGCCTCATCCTTCAACCCTCATTCCATATCTCGATGTTACATCGCCCCATTTCTCACGGGCGGTGAGGATCATCTCACAAATTTCTCTCACGGCACCGTTTCCCCCTTCTTTTCCGGTAACGTAATCGGACTCTGCTTTGACATAATCGAGCGCGTCCGCAACAGTCGCCGAAAACCCGACCATCCTGAACACGGGAATATCCACTATGTCATCTCCCACATACGCGACACACTCACCCGATAATCCTTTTGTGACAAGTATCTCGCCCAGCACCTTTGCCTTGTCCTTTACTCCCTGGTAAACATCCCTGATTCCAAGCTCGTCCGCACGGTGTTTCACCACCCTTGACTCTCTGCCCGTCAGGAAGACTATGTCAACACCGCTTCTCATCAGAAGTTTCAGCCCGTGTCCGTCTCTGACGTTGAAGTTCTTGGATTCGTTTCCAAGGTCATCAACAATTATTTTCCCGTCGGTCAGCACACCATCAACATCCAATACCAGGAGAACAACCATCTTGAGCTTTTCAGACAAAGATCTGTCCATAATTTGTCCTTCTTTCCGAACCAGTGGGGACAGGTTTAAACCTGTCCCCGATTATCGGTTTTAACAATCCTGTCTATCTCTTTAAGCGTCCTAAGAAGACCTGGAAGTGAATCCAGATAAAGAGAATTGGGACCATCGCACAGGGCGCATTCGGGATCGGGATGAACCTCAAGAAACAATCCGTCAATCCCCGTGGCAACCGCCGCACGTGCCAGATAAACCGCCATCCCCCTGTTGCCTCCGGACGAACCGCCGGCCCCACCCGGAAGCTGCACACTGTGTGTGGCATCAAAGACTACCGGATACCCCATTCTCCTTAATATGGGAAGCGATCTCATATCGGCAACAAGGTTGTTATAGCCAAAGTCCACTCCCCTCTCTGTAATCATTACATTTTTATTCCCTGTGGAGGTTACCTTGTCTAATATATTCTGGACATCCCACGGAGCGATAAACTGGCCTTTTTTGATATTGATTATCCCGGCAACCCTGGCAACTTCCACTACAAAATCCGTCTGCCGACACAAAAATGCCGGAATTTGCATCACATCCAATACCTTGGATGCCTCTTCAATCTCCTCAAATCGATGGACATCAGAAAGAATGGGAACCCCTATTCCCTCCCTGATTCCCCTGAGTATATCGAGGCCTTCTTCCAGGCCGGGACCCCTGAAAGAGTTCATGGAACTTCGGTTCGCCTTGTCATAGGATGCCTTGAAGATAAAAGGAATATCAAGCTCCTCCGCCAAATTCTTCAAGTACAAAGCTATTTTCTCCGTCTTTACACCATCTTCGATAACGCATGGACCTGAAATCAGCACAAAGGGGGCATCTCCACCGATAACCATGTCCCCCAAGATAATTTGTCTCATTTTCATTACTCCGTCTGGGGACATGACCCGATTTGATGAAACTAAATCGGGTCATGTCCCCGGATAAAAAATCTATTGATGCTTCTTCTGCAGCATCCGAATCTTTATATCCAGTATCTTGCGTGCCGCTTCGTTCGAATCAGGATTAACCTGATACGCATTTGTATATTCCCTGAGTGCCTCATTATACATACCTTTCTTTTCATAGGCATTGCCAAGCAGACAGTATACCACATCGTCTTCACTATCGTAACGGATAGAAGCCTTGTAGTTGGCGATCGCCCTGTCTGTATCCCCCTTCAGGCTGCAGGCATATCCTATACCCGAATATAACCCTGCCGCATGGGGACTAATCTTGATCATCTTTTCATAGGTGCTTATGGCACTGTCGTATTGCTTTTCTTCCATGTAATAATTCGCCAGTATGGTCAACACCTCCATAGCGGGCTTGTGCAAGGCAAATTTTTCATATTCGGAGATTGCCTCTTTTCTCTTTCCAATCTGGTCATACGCGAAGGCAAGATTATAGTGAATATATTCGCCCTTCGCGCCAT
>JAFDAR010000056.1 GCA_019313735.1 Deltaproteobacteria bacterium
CCAGCTGATAGAAAAAATGAGCGTAAATCCCGCCAACATATTGAAGATACCCAAAGGTTCATTGAAGACAGGCTCCGATGCCGATATCACAGTTATAGACATGAATAAAATATGTACAGTTAACGCGGATAAGTTCCGTTCGAAGGGACGCAACTGCCCCTTCAACGGCTGGGAGCTAAAGGGGAAAGCGGTCATGACCATAGTCGGCGGAGACGTCAGGTACGCGGACTCCGGGCTTTAGATCGTTTTTATTCACAAACCTCAAATTTGATACACTCGTGAAAGATCCCCTTTCCCCTCCCTTGGCGGGAGGGGACTGAGGGGAGGGGGAGTTTTTTGCAGAAATATACTCCCTCCCCCATTCTGCCGGCAATGGAGAACGGGGCTATATTTAGCCCTTGTCCTGATTTCTAAGAGGTGATAGTAAGCATTGGTTTAGCTTGCCAACGGGTGCTCATCATGAAAAAACAAAGAGAAGAAGCGATAGAACATCTCGGTCAATTGAAGGATTTAATCCGTTTGAACAGGGAATTTGACATTATCGACCTGCTCTCAAGTCTCCACCCGGCCGATATTGCCGACCTTATTGACAACCTCAAGGAGCAGGAGAAGCTCCGCCTGTTTTCTCTCCTGGATGTGGAAAAGGCATCCGATGTCATCACCGAACTCAGTGACATCTCGAGAGAACAGATACTCGAGGGTATATCTGACAAAAAACTCGCCGAGATTGTCGATGAGATGGAATCGGATGACGCGGCGGACGTCATCGCCGAACTGTCTGAAGACCAGGCAAAGGCCGTCCTTGACGAGATAGAGCCTGAAGAATCAGAAGACTTCAAGGAACTTTTGAAATATGAAGAGGACACGGCCGGCGGTATTATGCAGTCGGAGCTGGTCTCTGTCAATTCAGACGCCACCATCAACAATGCCCTGAGCGCCGTGGTGCAGGCATCGGATGAAACGGCACTATTCCACTCCAGAAGCTGATCACATCCAGACGAACCAGCTCTGTCATAGAAGCCATCGACAAGGCTATACCGAGTGTAAATGTCGATGTGGACCAGGAAGAGGTCGCAAGGATGTTTGAAAAGTACGACCTTGTTGACCTCCCCGTTGTGGATAATGAAGACCACTTGTTGGGCAGAATTACGATAGACGACATCGTCGACGTCATGGAGGAGGAATCATCGGAGGACATCTACCGCATAGCCGGCCTCCACGAAGACGATAGCATTTTCAATAATCCTGTACAATCCATAAGGCGAAGACTCCCCTGGCTCTATCTCAACCTTATGACGGCGCTCGCATCTGCGCTGGTTATAGCATTCTTTGAGAATACCATACAGATGGTAGTCGCCCTCGCAGTTTTCATGCCGGTAGTTGCCGGCCTTGGAGGAAATGCCGGCGGTCAGAGTCTTGCCCTTATCGTACGGGGGTTGGCCCTCGGCGATGTCACCTTCGAAAATTCAAAGAAGGCGCTTTATAAACAGGTTGTAGTGGGGATTGTCAACGGAATAGCGATAGGTGTAGTCATCGGCACCATTGCATATCTCTGGAAGGGAATGCCTGTACTGGGACTGGTCCTCGGTCTCGCCATGATAATCAATGTGTTCGTGGGCACACTGATAGGAACATTGATCCCTCTGGGCCTGAAGTGGCTGAAGGCTGATCCCGCCCTGGGCTCTAACATCTTTGTTACGGCCTTCACGGACGCGTTCGGATTTTTTTGCTTCCTAGGTCTCGCAACCATATTCCTCAAATTTCTCACATGAAAAGACCTCCCTTCAAGACGGAGGCCTTCGTCCTTCGTTTTCTCAACTACGGAGAATCCGACTGCATTGTTACGTTCTTTACCAGAGAATTCGGCAAACTCAGGGGAATTGCCAAAGGTGCCAGACGGAGCAAAAAAAGATTTTCCAACGCCATTGAACCATTCTCCTATTCCACACTGCTCTTCTCGCGAAGGGGTGATGGCGGTCTGGCCATCATAGAAAACTGTGACGTAATCGAACATTATCCGGGGATCAGGGCTGATCTGGAAAAAACCATGACCGCGTCATACATGATCGATCTCGTAGACCAGTTTACCGCGGAAAGCAAGAAAAGCGCCGGCATTTTTCAACTTCTGGACGACTTTCTGAAACTTCTGGAAACGGGAAACAGACTGGAAGAGACAACAAGGTTTTTCGAGCTGCGCCTGCTCATGCTTTCAGGATATGAGCCTGTGCTGGGGAAATGCGTAATTTGCAATACACCCCTAGATAAAATAAACACCGCGTTCTTCGACGTGACAAGGGGCGGCATACGGTGCTCGCTGTGCGGCCGTGGTGATCAGGAATGCATACCGGTATCCACCGGGACTATCAAGACACTCCTCATGGGAAAACAAACGAAAACAGACCGGATACACAGGCTGGTATTATCAGAAAATGCCCTTAAGGAAAGCAGAGTTATCTTCAGACATTTCATACGCCACATCCTCGGAAAAGAACCAAAATCCCTGCGGGTTCTGGATGAAATCAGGAAAATGATAATCGGGGACAGGTTTAAACCTGTCCCCACCGGTCGTTCTGTTCAAGAACCTGATTTGCCTTGACAGTCATCCCCCCTTAATGATAGTTTTCCCCCGCATTTGAGTCCAAGGAGGTAAAAGTGACCTTTCAGGAATTGATATTCGCCCTGGAAAAATACTGGGCCGACCAGGGGTGTATTGTGCAGCAACCCTATGATATAGAGGTGGGTGCCGGCACATTCAACCCGGCGACTTTTCTAAGGGCACTCGGTCCGGAACCGTGGAATGTCGCCTATGTGGAACCGTCACGCAGGCCCACCGACGGCCGATACGGCGAGAACCCGAACAGACTCCAGCATTATTACCAGTATCAGGTAATAATGAAACCATCCCCTCTTAATATTCAGGACCTCTATCTTGAATCTCTGAAGAGTTTCGGCATCGATCCGCTCGACCACGATATTCGATTCGTGGAGGATGACTGGGAATCACCCACCCTCGGCGCCTGGGGACTTGGCTGGGAGGTCTGGCTCGACGGAATGGAGATTACACAGTTCACATACTTCCAGCAGGTAGGTGGAATAGACTTAAACCCCATATGCGTCGAGATAACATACGGCATAGAACGAATCGCCATGTATCTTCAGGAGATCGATAATGTATATGACCTTGAATGGGGACATGGGATAAAATACGGAGATGTTCACCACAAGAGCGAAATTGAATTCTCCATCTACCAGTTCGAAGAGGCCGACACCGGTATGCTGAGAAAGCTCTTCGATATGTACGAGGCGGAATCAATAAAAACCGCGGAGAAGGGCCTTGTCCTTCCCACATATGATTATTGCCTGAAATGTTCGCATGTATTCAACATACTGGACGCGCGGGGCGCCATAAGCGTGAATGAGCGCACAAGTTATATCGGAAGGGTGCGAAATCTCGCGCGTCTGAGCGCCGAAGGATACTGCAGGCAGAGGGAAGAGATGGGATATCCCCTTACCGGAAAGTTTAACAGGAGTTAGTTTTTCTCATGGCCAAAGATTTATTGCTGGAAATAGGAACAGAAGAGATCCCGGCCGCTTTCATGTCGAAAGCGCTGAAGGATATGGAGAGAATCATCACAAGAGAGTTTTCCGAAAACCGTATCGGCCACGGTCGCATAAGAACCATGGGCACACCGAGAAGGATTCTCCTGTCCATGAAGGATGTAGATGAAAGACAAGAGGACCAGCTCCTGGAAAAAGCAGGGCCTTCTACAAAAGTGGCATTTGACGAAGAGGGCAAACCCACGAAGGCGGCCATCGGATTCGCCAGGGGGCAGGGAATAGATGTCTCCGAACTGGAAATAATAGAAACTCCAAAGGGAGAGCAGATCTGCTCGCGGAAGAAGATCACCGGTGAAGATACAGCGGCTCTCCTGACGGAATTCCTGCCGCGATTTATCCTCTCCATTCCATTTCGGAAATCGATGCGCTGGATGGATCTGGATGTACGATTCGCGAGACCGATTCACTGGATACTGGCCCTCTTCGGGGATGAGATCGTTCCATTTTCGATAGAAAACATAACCAGCGGAAATACAAGCCGCGGCCACAGATTCATGGCCCCGGAGCCATTCGAGGTCAACGGGTTTGAAGACTATCTTGAAAAGACAAAAGAACGCTTTGTCATGGTGGACCCCGGCAAAAGGAAAAATATCATATTAGATGAATCGGAGAAGGCCGCCGAAGGTGTCTCGGGGTTTGTCTTTAAAAACGAGGGGTTGCTGGACGAAGTAAGCTTCCTTGTTGAATATCCATCCGTGGTACGCGGAAGCTTCGACAGAGAATACCTCGCGCTTCCCAAAGAGGTACTTACCACCACCATGATGAAGCACCAGAAATACTTCCCCATTGTCGATAAGCATGGGGACCTGCTCCCATATTTCATCACTATCAACAATACACTGGCCAGAGATCCTTCGGTGGTGATGCGCGGCAATGAAAAGGTTATAAGGGCGCGGCTCGCCGACGCCAGGTTCTTCTTCGAAGAGGATCAGAGAATCCCCCTTGAAGACCGGCTGGAAGATCTGAAGGACGTTGTATTCCACAGCCGTTTGGGCACTTCCTATGAAAAGGTCATGCGCTTTAAAAATCTGGCGTCATACATCACACAAAAAGTGAGGCCAGAAATCGCGCAGTCGGTCGACCGGGTTGCCCTGCTCTGCAAGGCCGATCTTGAAACCCAGATGGTATGTGAATTCGCCGAACTCCAGGGAGTGATGGGGAGAGAGTATGCCCTGATACAGGGCGAAGATCCCATTGTGGCAAAGGCAATCTACGAACATTACCTGCCTGTTTCCGCCGGAGGGCAGCTTCCCGAAACGGATGAGGGAGCCATCGTCAGCATAGCCGACAAGATGGATACTATCGCGGGCTGTTTTGGCGTGGGTCTGATCCCCACTGGAACCACCGATCCTTACGCGCTGAGACGGCAGGCCCTCGGTATCATCAACATCATTATAAACAAAGATTATCACCTTAAACTTGACAGACTTGTGGATGAAAGCCTTTCGATCCTCGAGGGAAAATTGAAACGGACAGCGGAAGAGACAAAATCGGATGTCATGAATTTCCTGAAGGGAAGATTTGAAAACCAGTTGATATCCCAGGGATATTCCTACGATGTAGTCGATGCCGTACTCTCACCCGGCGTATCCGACATCGTTCAATCCCTGAAAAAGATAGAGGCCATGGAGGCATTCAAGAAACATCCGGATTTCGAGCCGCTGGCGATTGCCTTCAAACGCGTCGTGAATATCCTCAAGGATTTTAAAGGTGGCTCGGTCGATACGGCTGTTTTTGATTCGAGCGCTGAAGACAACCTTTATCACGCATTTATCAATATAAGTCAGACGGCAAATGGGTGCATAGACGAGGGCAGATACAGCGACGCCCTGTCCGGGATGGCAACCCTCCGAAAACCGGTCGACACATTCTTCGACGAAGTCATGGTCATGGCAGAGGACGAAAAGATAAGATTTAACAGACTGTCACTCCTGGAAGAGATATCAAAACTCTTTCACAGAATCGCTGACTTCTCCAGGATAGTGACAGAAGGCTGATTACCTCCGTCAGAAAGAAAACTCATCGACTACCTGAGAGCTTTGCAGAACTACCCAAAGGCTGCACAGAGTTCTGAGAATATGATTCTGAGTGCAAATCAAGATTTTTTCGGTAACAATTCAAATCGCAGTGGAACGGCCGCAAATTCAACTGTTTGATCCCGCTGAAAGCGGGAGAGTTTTGGATTTGCAGTGAAGCGAGATTTAGAATTGTCGAAAAAATGTTTTGAGCATCGAGGAATCATATTCTCAAAAGTTTCTACCCTTAAGGAGGGCGCCGTAAAGATTTGTCCTCCTGTCCCTGAAGAGATCATTATATTCATTGATTTTCTTGTCGCGAGCGGCCATTGGATCAATCTCTGCCGTACCTGTTTCTTCCGAATCCTCACCGGCGCGGAAGAGAACCCTGCCATCAGGTCCGGTTATCTGACTCCCGCCGGTAAAATGGAGAGACTTCCCTTCCCTGCTCTCGGTTCCGACCCTGTTCGTGGTTATTGCAAAGACATGATTTTCGAGACATCTCGTCCTCATGGCATCCTGACAGAAGGGCATCACAAGATTCGCTGGGTGGCAGATTATATCGGCGCCCATGAGCGACAACGCGCGCATTGATTCCGGGAAGAACCAGTCAAAACATATCATGATACCCACCTTGCATACGCCTGTGTCATAGACACTGAACCCCTCGTCCCCGGGATCAAACCAGAGTTTTTCTTCAAAGAAGAGGTGCACCTTCCTGTATCTTCCGACGTAACCGTCAGGGGAGACAAGAACAGCCGAGTTGAATATCCTGTCTCCGTCCTTCTCGACGAGACCACCCACAATGAAGATGCCTTTTTCTTTTGCTACATCACACAGCATTTGTGTTGTCCTGCCCTGCGGTATTTGTTCTGAAAGAGAGATTGCCTCTTCCCTTGAGGTAAATACATACCCGGTATTGAACAGTTCCGGAAGGACCAGGAGATCCGCGTCAGATTTCATGATCAGACTCCCGGCCAGTTCCAGATTTCTGTCAACCTCGCCAAACAGCGGTTCAAACTGGATCGCACCAATCTTCATCGTCATCACTCCGTTCTAATTTTTGCGTGGAAAAGGGGACAGGCTACTTTTTCTCGTAGCGCCCCCCCCTGCGGGGCACTTAACGTATCGGTATAAC
>JAFDAR010000331.1 GCA_019313735.1 Deltaproteobacteria bacterium
ATGGGAAGCACCTCGCCGTGAAATCGCTCAATATCATCCAGCAGTATCTGGGCGCATATCTCTTCCTTACTGCTGAAATATAGATAAATCGCCCCCTTGCTTAATTCAGCCTTTTTTGCGATATTTGAAACAGTGACAGAATTGTCCCCCTGTTTAAAAAACAATCTCTTGGCAGCCTTGAGAATGGTCTTCCTTCTCTTCTCTCTCTCTCGCTCTCTCCGTTTCCCTAACACCAATCTCGCACTCCAGTTTTCACGCTCGCTAAACAAAGGTCAAAATATGACCACAGGTCATGTCCTTCTTAAGCAATAAAACCGGGGTTGTCAAGAAAAAAATCTATGACTAAAAATTATCAAAAATATTGACATGTCTTCAACCTTGTGTTAGTGGGAACCGATTTCTTTTCTACAGGAAAGGCAAGACGAAATGACCCTTCGCGAAATAGCAGATTTAATGGATGCCAGGGTTCTGGCAGGAGAAAAACATTTAGACACAGAAGTAAAAACCGCTTTCAGTGCGGATCTGATGAGCGATGTTCTCGCCTTTGCAAAGCCGGGGAGCTTGATGATAACCGGACTTACGAATCCACAGATTATAAGGATCGCGAGCATTGTAGATAATTCGACTGGAGATTCCTCTTCTTTCAACAAAATACATCCTCTTTGAAACATCGGGGAGATTATACGCGAATGGGATAATAGGTTGTGTCAGAAAGATCGAAGGTCCTGGAAGTGTTGTTCCGTTATGAGCCAGGAACATGCATTTTCTTTCCCCGTCGAGGGCGACAATTTTGATGATGCCGGCAAGGTCTCCGTCGAAATAAAAAAGCTGTTAAAGGGACTAGGCATAACAGGCGACGTCTTGAGAAGAACCGCCATTGCAACCTATGAATCGGAAGTAAACATAATATCATATGCATGGCAGGGAAATATCAATATTTGCGTGACAGATGACAATATATTGATCAATATACAGGACAGCGGACCTGGCATAACCGACATTGAGCAGGCCATGGAGCAGGGATATTCCACTGCTGATGATCGTATAAGAGAGATGGGATTCGGAGCCGGCATGGGTCTTTTTAATATAAAGAACTGTTCCGACAGTTTCGAGATATTATCCAGAACAAACAAAGGAACTACGCTCAAGATATTAATCAACAGGTGATGTGTAAATGAACTTGACTCTATTGGCAGAAAAGCTGGATCTTAAGATAAGGTGCGGCGGGAACAGACTGGACAGGGAGGTATCGGGCGGATACGTGGGCGATCTTCTGAGCGACGTCATGGCGAACAGCAAAGAGGGTGACGTATGGATTACCTGCCAGTCACACCAGAATATAGTGGCGGTAAGCGTGTTGAAAGAGCATGCGGGAATTATCCTCGTCCTCGGGAAAAAGCCTGATAAGGATACCATTGAAAAGGCCTCCCGAGAGGGAATACCTCTTCTGATAACCGAACTCTCCGGATTTGAGGCAGCCGGCAGGATATATAACCTGCTGCATCCCTGACGGATCAGTAACTGCGTTTTTCGCGCAGATGTTGGGGTCGGGGCCCTGATAACTTTGCGGCTTTGCCACCTTGGGTGCATATTTATGTTAAAGGGGTTTAAGTGCGACCTTCACATACATACATGTCTTTCTCCTTGCGCCGATCTGGACATGTACCCCACTGCCCTGGTTGAAAAGTCGCTCGACAGCGGGCTCGATGTTATCGGGATATGCGATCATAACGCATCTGAAAATGTACGATATGTAATCGAGGCATCCCGGGGAAAGCCGGTTCATGTCCTTCCAGGAATGGAGGTAACAACCAGGGAAGAGGTTCACAATTGGATGAGGTGGAGGGATTCAATGACAGGCTGCTGATAGGTTCCACCGGAATTTCTCTTCAGGAGACAGTCGAAACTGTCCACAGCTTTGGCGGAATAGCCATTGCCGCCCACATTGACCGGGAGAGTTTCAGCGTCCTGGGCCAGCTGGGTTTTATCCCCCCTGATATCCGTTTTGACGCCCTCGAAATATCCCGCAGGACAGGATTGAAAGAGGTACGCGAAAGATATCCCGATCTGCGCGACTATACGTTCATCGAATCATCCGACGCCCACTTTATAACTGACATCGGAAAGGTTTTCACGAAGATTTTCATGGAAGAACCCTCTCTTTCCGAAGAATAATCCATGCTGGAACTCTCCATGAATATTCTCGATATCGCCGAGAATTCCACGAGGGCGGGCGCGAGTCTTATAAAGATCAGTATTACTGAGGACAGGAAGGACGACATCCTCCGCATAGAAATTACCGATGATGGTGAGGGTATGGAACCGGATATAACTGAAAAGGCGCTGGACCCCTTTTATACATCCAAGAAGGTCCGCAGAGTCGGGCTGGGACTTCCCATGCTCTCACATGCCGC
>JAFDAR010000332.1 GCA_019313735.1 Deltaproteobacteria bacterium
GAATGCGGATCCGAAAAAGAGGTTCATGACAAGGGACGTTTTCGCCTTGAAGGGAAAGACTACATAGTCAAAGATGGGGATATACTTGCCATACGTTTCAGTGTATAATCTGCCTGCAACAGGTTCAATTGGTTACACTGATAATAAGTGCAGTGATGAACATGTTAGTACAACATTTCTAACGCTTCTCTTTTCCCTGTATCTTGTTAATCTCGGGGTATTCCATGGAAGTATTGTAAGCGACTCGCATGCATTTGAAATTGATTATTCCTTACCACTTTTAGCTTTCATTTTTGCAATGACAATCATTTATTCCTCCTCTGGTATTAATGGTTTTAGTCTCGCTTATTTTTAGCAGCAACAGAAAAAATAAATAGTTTGGAAACAAATGGAAACAAATCGAGACTGACCCCAATTTTCTGCTTATCGCAGGGCTTCTTTGTTAAAGGTTGAATTTCTCAGATTCCTGTTATATTCCAGCTTTTCAATCCTGAGTTCTGTCCTTCCCTTTTCATTTGCCAGCGTCATGATGGTGCTGAAGGGGGTCAGGATGCCTTCGACCGTTCTTATGTCATGATTTTCGAGATATTTTAAAAGTCGATCCTCACAATGAAACAGTCTGATTTGCGCACATAGAGTATCAGTTTGCTGTATACTTTTGAGCCGCTTTGTCTTATCGCCTCTACTCTATAATAATCAGAACCGGCAGCCTCTCCGTCGTCCAAGAGCCGGTATGTGTAGTCATCGATATTCCGGGAACTAATGTCGTCATAATAAAAATGGGAATTGACGAAGGGTTTTCCCTTGTCGGAGGAGGCTATTCTTTTTATCTTTCCCGAAGATAATCTTAACCACTGGTCATCATCGTGTGAGTCAGCAGTTTTATTTTTGTCGGTTTTGTGAAGGCTATAAGGATCTTGTCTTCATCATCTTTAAATTTTTTTATACTGCTCTCGAATTCCTTTTCCATAATCCTCCCGCCTTTGTGTATCTGCATCAGCATACTGCTCACAGCGGTTTTCGCCTCGGGAAGGGCGTCGTTTTTTTCCATAACATCTCTTCCAGTCAGCGCGAACAGGGGATTAGTTAAAAAAAACACAAGAAAGATTGTCAAAAAAAGCTTTGTTTTCATCTGCGACTCCTTTTTGTAATTATTTCAGTCATCCTGTTTCATTCCGAGAAGTTTGTCAATATCCAAATGCCTGCTTACCCATGAATCGGACTGCGGTCTGTCAAGATTGATTCCAGTGGCCTTGATAACCGAGGGGAGGATAAGAAGCGCCCCTATTGTTGTGTTTATCATTGTGGAGGCGGTGAGTATGCCGAATAAGCTTACCGGCAGAAAATTGGAGGTTATGAGAACTGAGAATCCAAGAATCAGCGCGAACGATGTAAAGAGTATTGCTTTTCCTGAAACGGCGAGGGTACGATTTATCGATTCATCAATATCCAGTCCCCGTGCCCTGTTCTGTCTGAATGAGTTGAGAAAGTGTATGGTGTCGTCCACGCCGATTCCTACAGTGATCGCGGCAATAACGGATGTGGCCATATCCAGGTTGATCTGCAACCATCCCATAATACCGAAATTAATAATAACTGCAATACTCATGGGTATCAGCGCGAGGGGCCCCGCCTTGATCTGCTGGAACAACAGGGCGACGATAAGGCCCACGACCAGAAGGGAGAGGAAAAGGCTCTGCGTTTGTCCCAGGACTACATAGTAGACCAGCTTGACGTTCATCATCGGAAATCCGCTGATGGTGTAGGAGACGCCTTCCGGCAAATTCTTATCCAGATGATCGGCTATCTTGCCCGCAATTTTCTTTATCTCTGTCGTCTCGTCGAATCTGCCATCTGAATTGTCGTCATCTCCGGAATATATTTCCAGATAATCGATGATATCGAGGCGGTTTTCAGGAATTTTATAGAAGGATATATCATCATTATTCATGGCCATGTGCATGGTCTTGATGAAGTCTGAGAAGGACTCTGTCCGGCCGATATTGAGGTCGGGATTCTTATCGGAT
>JAFDAR010000333.1 GCA_019313735.1 Deltaproteobacteria bacterium
TAATGCCCTGAATGTTGCCTGTCAACATGGTAAAAACAAAGTCAAATATTACGAGAAAAATTCCGAAACTTATCCTGACACAGGGGGATACGATTCATACATGGAAAGAAATTAACTGATTCAAGATTGAATCGACGTGGCAAATCATCTCGTTAAAATAATGTGGATGTAAGTTCTCATTTCGATATTTCTCACTTTAACTTAAACTCTTTCTCGGCAAAAAGTCTCACACAGGCATCTACCGCCTCAGGATCATAAAGAGTGCCGCTGTTCTGTGAGATTTCCTCTAATGCCTTTTCAATACCAAGGGCCGGGCGATAGGGTCGGTGAGAGGACATGGCGTCAACAACGTCGGCCACAGCCATGATTCTCGCTTCCAGACAAATCTCTTCACCCGAAAGCCCCTGGGGATATCCCGAACCAGAGTGAAGTTTAATCATGTCAAATTCGACATCTTTTAACGGACCGGGTTTGCTGAGAAGCTCGTAGGGCACAGATATCTTGCCGATGTCATGAATGGCTCCGGCCATGCGGATTCCCTCAATCTTTTCTTTTGGGATGCCCATTTCTGTAGCTATGGCACGGGCAAGGTTGGCAACGTGCTTTTGATGGCCGGCCGTGTAAGGATCCCTCATTTCGACTGCTGCTACCAGGACGTTGATTGTTGCATTTAAGCCTCTCTGCGTTCGGTGATGTCGCGCACGAGACCTATGGCATTCCACTCGCCATCTATCTTGACCGCGGACATAGACAGCTCTATGGGTATTTCCGTGCCGTCCTTCTTAACAGCCGCCAGTTCAAGGGTCTTTCCTACGGCAGCCCCCTGTCCGGTCACCTTGAATTTACTGAATCCCGTTTCAAATGCTTTGTGAAAGCATTTTGGCATAATGGCAGGGCGCAATTCCTTCCCCAGGATTTCTTCATCCGTGTACCCAAATATTTTTCCCGCCGCCCCGTTCCAGTAGGAAACTTTTTCTTCGTTATCTATCATAATAATGCCATCATTGGCCGCAGTGCCTATTGCTCTGAATATTTCCTCGCTCTCCCGTAGCTTTTTCTCCATCTTATATCTGTGAAGGGCCATATCTATTGTGGCGTGCAGTTCTATATCCTCGAAGGGCTTGAACAGGCAGCCGAAGGGCTCCGAGCGCTTGATATTTTCCAGTCGGGCATCACTGGGATTGGCGGTGACATATACAACGGGGATGCCGGAACGGGTGCGGATCTGACCGGCCGCCTCAACGCCGTCCACCTCCCCCTGCAGGATGATGTCCATCAGGACCAGATCAGGGTGCAGTTCTTCCGCCTTTTTGATTGCTTCTTCTCCCGATGAAACGATGGCAAGGACATCGTATCCCATGGATTCCAGCTTGTGCCGCATTTCCCGGGCGATGGTCCTTTCATCATCAACGATCAGTATCTTTGCTTTTTCATCCATTGTTTCACTACCTTATCGTAATATTCTTTTTTTGCGGAGGGACAGAGTCCCTCGCGCTGTAATTCTATATCCTTTTCTCGTATTCCTGCTCCCCGGGCCCGTCTGTTTGCCCGATGAATTATGAATAAAAAAACGCCTTAAGGCATATTTACCAAAAGGCGTTATGGATATCCGGCAACCTGGCGATCCATCGATATGCTTGATTGTCAACAACGAATTGAATCCATTGCTGCCTTCTTACCGAAGATAAAATAGGGAGTAGAAGCCAAACTACCCGCTATATAAAATCTGTCGAGGATTATCACTTGAAGAACTAAACCGCTGCGCGGTAGCCATCCCATCGCCTGTTTCATCGGGTTATAATACCAGTTTTTATAAATCCAACACGTTTTTAGCGCTTGTTGATCAAGAGAAATCCTCATAGAACCTGACAAAATACTTTAACCGTTCCCCGGCGGAACTGGGGGAGGCCGAGCTCAAGAAGTACATGCTTTACATGATCAACGAGCGGCACCTGTCCGAGGGCACGTTCCGGTTCTATGTTGCCGGGCTCAAGTTTTTCTACAGAACGACGCTGAAGCGAGAATGGCCGGTGGAAAAGATCAGGCATCCTCGGAGCAAGAGGAATCTTCCGGTTGTCCTCCGAAACGGCCCGCCTGAAGTTGACCGATATCGACAGCAAGCGGATGACGGTCAGGGTGAGTAACGGCAAGGGAGGCAAAGACCGCTACTCCATTTTGTCCGAAACCGTCCTTGAGCATTTGAGAAGATACTGGAAAAATACCATCCCTCGGAATGGTTGTTTTCCGGCGCCAAAGGGAAAGGCCACATCTCACTGAGTACGATCCAGCAGGTTTTTAAACAAGCAAAGAAACGCGCCGGCATCACCAAGCCGGCCAGCATCCATCCGGCGCCAAAGGGAAAGGCCACATCTCACTGAGTACGATCCAGCAGGTTTTTAAACAAGCAAAGAAACGCGCCGGCATCACCAAGCCGGCCAGCATCCAT
>JAFDAR010000057.1 GCA_019313735.1 Deltaproteobacteria bacterium
CAGATGAAAGCGGGGCACTTCCCGACAAAGAATAGTTCAGTTATATTTCATCCCTTTGGAACACCCCTGGTCAAGGCGCGCAATTCCCTTTTATCGGGAGTTACGAGGCGAGACCTTTGTATAACGTCCCCTTTTGCCCAATTTCTGCGTCAGTCTCAAATTTTAATCCTCGAAATATCCAGTATATTCCTGTGGTTAAAATTTTCGCCTTCCTTGAACTTGAACAAAATTGAACATTCTGCAAAGGTCTCGAAGCCTTTACGCCCTGGATCTATAACCTGGATTTCTTGTTAAAAGCTATCTTGCCATTCTCATCCATATCGGCTGTAATATCGTCATCCTCTACGATATCCCCCTCCAGTATCTTTGTGGCCAGACCGTCCTCTATGATTCTCTGAAGAGCTCTTTTCAGTGGTCTCGCGCCGTACATCGGGCTGTATCCCTCTTCCGATATGTATTTCCTGACCTTGTCCGTCAGCTCAAGATGGATCTTCCTGGCCTGGAGCTTCTCTTGTATCAACCTGATCTGAATACCGATTATATTGCGGATATCACTTATGGTAAGCGCCCTGAAATTAATTATATCATCAACCCTGTTCAGAAACTCCGGCCTGAAAGTCTCTCTCAGCGCCTCCATGGTCTTTTGCTTCCTTTCTTCTTCCCCCAGTGACAGATCCTGCATCCACTGGCTGCCTATATTGGAGGTCATAATGATTATCGTGTTCCTGAAATCAACCGTCCGGCCATGTCCATCTGTAAGTCTTCCATCATCAAGTATCTGGAGAAGTATATTGAACACATCCTGATGCGCCTTTTCTATCTCGTCGAACAGGATTACCGAATATGCTTTCCTCCTGACGGCTTCGGTAAGGTATCCTCCTTCATCATACCCCACATAGCCGGGAGGAGCGCCTATTAACCTGGAAACAGAGTGCTTTTCCATAAACTCGGACATATCGACTCTGACCATTGCCCGTTCATTATCAAACATAAACTCCGCAAGTGCCTTGGCCAGTTCGGTCTTTCCCACTCCTGTCGGCCCCATAAAGATAAACGATCCGATAGGCCTGTCAGGGTCCTGCAGGCCGGACCTGGCTCTTCTCAGGGCATTGGAAATATTATGAACGGCCTCATCCTGGCCAACAACCCTCTGCTTCAACCGCTCCTCCATGTGGATTAGTTTTTCCACATCACTTTCCATCATCCGGGCCACGGGAATGCCGGTCCAGCTTGCAACAACAGCCGCGACATCATCCTCATCAACCTCTTCTTTCAGCGTCTTTTTGTCTTTCTGAAGGTCTTCAAGCCTCGCGGTTTTCTCTTCCAACTCTCTATTCAGTTTTACCAATGTGCCATAGCGAATTTCCGCCGCCTTTGCCAGATCACCCTCTCTCTGGGCATTCTGTTCTGATGCCTTATATTCTTCTGTTTTTTCTTTGATCGACTGGATTTCCTTGATGGCCTCCTTTTCAGCAGACCAGTGTTTCTTCATTTCGTCTCCGGACTCTCTCAACTGTTCCAGTTCTTTTTCTATGCCGTCAGACCTCTTTTTCGACGTCTTATCATCCTCTTTTTTCAGGGATTCCTTTTCAATTTCAAGCTGCATAATCTTTCTTTCCACCACATCTATTTCAGACGGGAGACTGTCCAGTTCAATCCTGAGATGGGAAGCCGATTCATCTATCAGGTCCACCGCCTTGTCGGGCAGAAAACGGTCGCTTATATAGCGGCTTGAAAGTGTAGCGGCGGCAATAATTGCTGAATCCTTGATCCTCACCCCGTGGTGTACCTCATATCGCTCTTTCAGACCCCTGAGTATGGCAATGGTATCTTCCACAGTGGGTTCTGACACGACAATCGGTTGAAACCTTCTCTCAAGCGCGGCGTCCTTTTCAATATATTTCCTGTATTCGTTCAGGGTTGTTGCCCCTATGCAGTGCAGCTCACCCCTTGCGAGGGCAGGCTTCAGCATATTCGAGGCATCCACGGAGCCCTCAGCGGCGCCGGCGCCGACCATCGTATGCAATTCGTCAATGAACAGGATTATCTCTCCGCTGGCCTGGGTTACTTCTTTAAGCACCGCCTTCAGGCGGTCTTCGAACTCTCCTCTGTACTTAGCTCCGGCCACCATGGAGCTTATGTCCAGACCGGCTATCCTCTTGTTTTTCAGGTTATCGGGCACGTCACCGTCGACTATACGCTGGGCAAGCCCCTCCACAATCGCTGTCTTACCCACACCGGGTTCACCGATAAGTACGGGGTTGTTCTTTGTCCTTCGTGACAGCACCTGCATTATTCTTCGTATCTCATTATCTCTTCCTATTACCGGATCAAATTTACCCTGCAATGCCAGCTCATTGAAATCCCTGGAAAAACGTTTAAGGGCCTGGTATTTGTCCTCCGGATTCGGATCGGTAATCCTCTGGTTACCCCTTATATCTACCAATACCGTCAGGATGTTATCTCTGGTCACGCCACTTTTCTGAAGCACCTTTCCGGCAGGCCCTGTCTTATCATCAGCAATCGAAACCAGGACATGTTCAACACTGACGTATTCGTCCCTCAATCTCGCTGCCTCGGTAAGGGCCTTGTCCAATACATCTTTCAATCTTGCGGTTATGTAACTTTTGCCGGCATCCGAAACCTTCGGAAGACCATCCAGAATTTCCTCAAGTTCACTCTCAATCCGCTTTTGTTCACTGCCAAGTTTCTTCAATATCTCAAATACGGTTCCCTCGGGCTGCCTTATAAGGGCCAGGAGCATATGTTCAACATCAATCCCCTGGTGGCCGCCGCTGTTTGCCAGTCTCTCGGCATCCTGGAGGACCTCCTGGAGTTTTAAGGTAAATTTGTCAAATCTCATAACTGCTATTCCATGCTCTTCTCAATATCGACAAAGATCTTCCCTTTCTTAAAAATTCGTACGGTGCCTGTAGATTCAGAAATGGCAATCGCAATCGCGCCGGTGACACTTGTGATGCCTGCCGCGGCTATATGCCTGCTGCCCAGTCCCTGGGGGAAATCCTTGCCTTCCAAGGCGGCGCTGAGATGCCTTCCCGCCGTCACAAGAACACCATCACCCCTTAGCACAAATGCCCCATCCAGAGCTGAAAATTCCTTGATGGTATCTCTCAGATTCCGGTCGAGAATGTTTTTTTCCTCTTCCTTATATCCCATGAACGGGTTGATTATCATCTGCCTGGACAGTCCAAGCACCTTCTCATGATCTCCAAGGACAAAGATAGTGCCTATCGGACGCCCCTCCCTCCCCTGAGCGGCAAGTTCCAACGCAATATTCAATACTGTCACGAATACCTCGGGATGGATATCTTCAAAGATATCAGAGACATTTTCTGATGTAAGAATCTCAAATTCCCTGCCCACATCAATAACAAATATACTGTCTATATATCCAAATTTTGGAACACCTGTAAGGCATATCAGTTTATCGCCCTTTTTGAATAATCCAGTGGCAAGCCCTTTTGTTATGACGATCTTTATCTGGCCCAAACGCGTGACATTCACATTTGGAATATTGATAACACTCTTAAAAAACTCCACATTATGTGGCACATTGTCATCCTCTCTGGTTATCAGAATAGTGTCGAAACAGGCTTTATAGTTCTTCTGCGCAAGGAGGTCCTGAGCTACTTCACCATACAGCAGGATTGCCTTCGCATTTATTTCTTCTGCAAACTTGCACGCAAATTCCATAATTGACTCGTTCTGAGAGCTCATAGAAAACCCCTTTCTACTGTTTTATTCATAAGATAAACACAAATTAGAATAATGTCAAGTCAGGGAAAATAATCGTTAAACTGTCAAAAGGTCTTGACTGTTGGGGAAAATATGCTTATAATTTCAAAGTTAAGCAACTGTTATAGTTTTGTGAGGACTAAAAATGAATCTGCCCGCAGTAACCGATTCGGTAGACATTTATATGGCGGAGATAAACCGTTTCCCACTCCTGAAAGCTGAGGAAGAATTCAAGCTGGCGGTGAGGTTTGTAAAACATAATGACATGCAGGCAGCCGAAAAGCTGGTTACCTCTAATCTTCGGTTTGTGGTCAAAATCGCCCACGAATACAAGAAGTATAGTGTAAAGCTCATAGACCTGATTCAGGAGGGTAATATCGGGCTTATGCATGCCGTTAAAAAGTTTGATCCTTATAAGGGATACAGGCTCATATCTTACGCGGTATGGTGGATAAGGGCATACATGCAGAACTTCGTCATAAAGTCATGGAGCCTTGTCAAGATAGGCACTACACAGGCACAGAGAAAACTATTCTTTAAGTTGAATCAGGCAAAAAAGAAACTGCAGACCATCTCTCAAAAGAACCCGGAATTCAAAGAAATCGCGGAGATGCTCAATGTTAAGGAAACTGAAATAGAGGAAATGGACCTCCGTCTCAACAACCGTGATGTCTCATTGAATGCCACAATGGATGACGAAGGAGAATCAGCCTATATTGATCATCTCGTATACAAGGGTAAAAGCCAGGAAGATGCGCTTATAAAAAAAGAGGAAATGGCCCTGGTAAAGAGAAATATAGCGGGAGCCCTGGAAAAACTCAACGAGAGAGAAGGTTACATCATAAGACACAGGATAATGGCGGATGATCCCGAAACCCTTCAGGAGATAGGCAATAGATTTCACGTAACAAGGGAACGCGCAAGACAGATCGAGAAAGAAGCCCTGAAAAAACTGAGAGTGGGAATACCCTGCCTGACTGATGAACCCAGACTCATAGCAAACTAAAGGGGAAGTCAGGAGTCAGGAGTCAGGAGAAAACGTGACCGTCGGTAGCAAAACACCTAAAACTCGTCGCGGTTATAGGCCAGGTTTTCAAAGCATGTGTATTCCTTCAGAAAAGTCATATTGGCCACGCCGGTGGGACCGTTTCTCTGCTTTCCAATGATTATTTCCGCCTTGCCCTTTTCCGGGTTGTCTTCCGACTTATTGTATACCTCATCCCTGTATATGAACCGGTTCAACTGTGACAGGGCCACAACCGGAACATCCAATTCCTTGGCCAGGGCCTTGAGCGAACGGCTTATCTCGGATATCTCCTGTTCCCTTGGCGCGGAAGTATCTCTGCCTTTCATCAACTGGAGGTAATCAACAATAACCAGATCAAGCCCCGATTCCGCCTTTAATCTCCTCGCCTTTGCCTTTATTTCAAGAACGGAAATAGCGGGCGTATCATCTATAAAGATGGAGGACTCTGAAAGCCTGCCCGCGGCAGCGGTCAATTTCGGCCAGTCCATATCCCCGATAAACCCCCTCCTCATGCGCTGTGAATCCACTTTTCCATCCGAGGAAAGCATGCGGAGCGCAAGTTGTTCTTTTGACATCTCCAGGGAAAATATGGCCACCGACACACCATCCTCAATCGCCGCGTGCTGCGCAATGTTTATGGCAAAGGCCGTTTTACCCATACTGGGACGCCCCGCCACTATTATCAGATCGGACTTCTGGAGTCCGGATGTAATTTCGTCAACTTTTTGAAATCCCGTGGAAATACCAGTGATCAGGGTCTTCTTTTCATAAAGTTTTTCTATGTCTTTGAAAGCATCCTTTACTATCTCCCTGATGGGAGAAAAGGCGGGTCTTATCTTGTTCTCCGATATTTCGAACACCGCATGCTCAGCCTCGTCAAGAACAGCATTTATGTCGGAGCCAGTATCATAACTCTTATTCAATATATCGGTCGCGGCGCCTATCAATCCGCGCAATATGGCTTTTTCCTTAACTATTTTTGAGTAGTAGGCTATATTAGCCGCGGAGGGCACACCGTCGACAAGAGATGTCAGATATACCTCTCCGCCCACGCCTTCAAGGTGTCTCCTGTCACGCAGTATACTGCTCAGGGTAATAAGGTCGCTTGGTTCATTTTTATCGTACAGCTCAAGGATTGCCGAAAATATCTTTCTATGTGCCTCGCTGTAGAAATCACCCATACCCAATATTTCCAGAACATTGTTCAGGGCATTGTTGTCTAACAGTATGCCGCCAAGAATTGACTGCTCCGCTTCCAGATTTTGCGGGGGCACTTTGTGAAGCGAATAATCTACATCTTTCATGTTATACCTCGCCGGCAACCACAACCTTGATATCGACAGATATCCCGGAGTGCAATTTTATCTTTACGGAAAATTCCCCAAGGCTTTTTATGGGCTCTTTAAGAATGATGTTTCTCTTATCAATCTCTATCCCCTGTTCACGCAGGGCATCGCCAATATCCTTTGTGCTAACAGAGCCGAACAATTTATTCTGCTGACCCACCTTTCTGGATATACTACAGATTACACCCCCAAGTCGCTCAGCCATGGATTGCGCGGTTTCTTTTTCCTTCGTGGCTCTTCTTGCCGCGGTTTCCATTTCATCCTTAAGATCTTTCATGTTTTTGCTGCTGGCCTCTATACCCAATCCTCTGGGAATCAGAAAATTCCTGGCATAACCATCAGAAACACTCGCAAGGTCCCCTGCTTTTCCTACAGATTCAACATCTTTTTTCAAAATGATCTTCATAAAAACTCCTCCAGTCCGAAGTTTCGTGGATTTCTCACATACCCACCACACCTTTAAAGGCAATATTTATAACTACTCAGGTGGGTAGGCTGAAGACTGTCTACTCAGGTTATTTAGGCTGTAGGCTGAAGACATTTAGGTTACAAACCTAACAGCCTTTAGTCTATCTACCTTCAGTCTAAACAGCTTCAGCCTTACTACGTGAGTAGTCAGCAATATTTAAACACAAGTCAGTCCGATTTCTTATCGAGTTTCCTGAAATCGGCCCAGGTATCGATCAAACCCAGTCCGGCAACTATAAAAATCAGGAACTGCTGAGCAAAAATCAAGAAATATCCGAAGGCCCTGAAGACCACGGGCACGTTTTTTCTTTTAAAGAAAAAACTTATTATCGCCAAGCCCTGTAACATATATATAAAAAGGAGAATAATCATCATGTTCAGCCCCAGAATGCGAAATCCTTCCGAGGGAATCAGGATAAAGACACCCGCGACTACAACAAGCCAGACCATTTTATCAAGGGCCTTCCAGAGGGACAGATCACCAAAATCAGGATACCACATTCCCCTCTTTCTGAACAACCATTTTCCCCCCAGAATATTCAGCCATATAAAAAAAGCTGCACCGACAAGAATAAGGGAAGGTAACAAACCGGTAAGAACGCGCGTTATCTGGTCGGAGTTTTCCTTCATGAGTTCGACATATTGAGTGGAAATACCCGTGCGGGAGTACAAATCGATGTTTTCCTGTACTATCGCAGACATATGGGCTCCGATTATGCCCCATGGCGCCTTCCCGGAGATCAGACTCAGGCAAAGAAGGATGATAAGGCTTAGAATCAGAAGGATACCGACAGAATAGACAACCGTCTTTTCTATGGACCAATTTATCCTCAACATCTCCGAAAGAACAAGTCCCAGAGAGCCTAAGAGGAAAAGGTATACAAAACCGGCATGATAACCCAGCACCCGCAGTGTGATCATTGTAATCGTTAGAGACAGGATAAAACCCAGAAGACCGTATAATCTGCCCAACTTGGAATAATAGTATAATATCGGCACCGGCACAAGCACCGCGCCAAGTGCACCAAGCACCGAATTCACAGCTACCGCAATGAAAACAATGGAGACGATGGCAACAGCAAGGAAAAAGTCTTTATAGGGGGCACTTCCCCCCGACAGACAGAACATACTCCACCTGTTAGCCCAACCCCGATAAACGGGATAAGTGCGTTAACGAAATTATTTTCTGCCAAAAAACGCAGAAAATAATTTCTAACTTACTAAAAGATTGAGAGATGTCTGCCCGACCGGCAGACATCTCAGGATTTATTTAAAGATGACCGTAAATGAAATTAATTGTCAGCAGTTACATACGGCAAAAGGGCCAGTGTCCTGGCTCTTTTGATCGCCATTGCCAATGCCCTCTGGTGTCTGGCGCAGGTTCCGGTAATTCTTCTCGGCATGATTTTGCCTCTTTCCGTCAAGAAGCCCCTCAAAACAGCCGGATTTTTATAATCAATCTCTATATTCGAATCCACACAAAACCTGCAGACCTTCCTTTTATGAAAAAACTTGGGCCTGGGCTGCCTTGTTGTACGATTAGTTGCTGAACGATTGTTTGCTGTATATGCCATTTTTTATTTCTCCTCCGCCCTTTCCTCGCCTGCCTCAACGGGTGAAGCCTCCTGCGCGACATCCTCATCACCCGCTTCAGACTCTTTGCCATCCGATTCTTCAGGTATCTCGACTTCTTCAGCAGCGGTTTCGGAAACAGTTTCCTTCTTCTTCAGTTCTTCTTCCTTCTTCAGTTCTTCCTGCTTCTTCAGCTCTTCTTCCTTTTTCAGCTCTTCTTCCTTCTTCAGTTCTTCTTTTCTCAGTTCTTCTTTTTTCTGGTCTTCTTCCTTCTTTCGAGCGTCTTCTATCTCGCGCTCAATCTCTTCCAGGTCAACCTTGTCACTCAGTTTTACCGTCTGGAACCTTATCACGCTGTCATCAATCTTGAAGTTTCTCTCCACTTCGGAGACAACTTTGAACTGGGCAACAAAGTCGATCCTTACATAAACACCTTCTCTCATCTTCTCGATAGGGTAGGCCAGTCTCCGCTTGCCCCAGTTCTCAACCTTGACCGTCTTACCATCCATGCCCGCAATAATTCCGGCATAACGGTCAATCAGGTTGCTGATCTCATCCGACTGTAAGTCGGACCTTACAATGAATATCGTTTCGTACCTTCTCAACATACATCCTCCTCATGGCTCTATAGCCCGAACACAAGATCCGGGCAAGGAGTCCTCTTTTGTATTCAGTTTCCATTTCTTGAAAAATCCAATTCTCAGAATGGACACTGTCTGGGAAAAATTGCGTTTTTACTATAATATACTTTCATAGAAATCAAGTTATTTTTCTTATTATACTTCGAAACCCTTGCATAAGGTCTCCACCTGAGAAGATATCCACCAAATTCCCCGTGGGATATTTTTAATAATCAGATACTTGTAGAATCCATTAAGGATGGGGTTTGAAACTTTTGCATATTATGCAGCAAAAAACCTTATATTTCTTGAAAAGAACAAAAAAATAATGTATGGTGCTCCCCGGTTCTCCCCGGTTCCTGACCGATGGTCATCACGAGAGATAAGGTGTCAGCAAATCTCCAGTGGGTCCCGTCGGGACTGCAACTTCAGGCGATTGAGGTTTGGGAAACAGATCAGAAGCAGATTCTCTGCGAAAGCGAGTGTCGCTGTTATAAGTATAAAGATGTACAGCAAAGGAGCGCAAAATGGATCAGAAACTTTCTTTAACCATTGATGGCAAAAAACTGGAGGCATCTCCTGGACAGACAATTCTCGAAGTAGCAAGAGAAAATGGCGTACACATTCCCACCCTCTGCTATTACAAAGGAACCACCAATGTGGGCGCCTGCAGGGTATGTGTCGTGGAAGTGGAAAATGCCCGGTCCCTTGTGGCGTCATGCTGCATGCCTGTGAGTCAGGGCATGATTGTCACAACAGATTCTAACAGGGTGATAAACGCCAGGAAGCTGGTGGTGGAACTTTTGTGGTCCTCCGGAGATCATAACTGCCTCCAGTGTGAAAAGAACGGCAACTGCGAACTTCAGGACCTTGTATATGAACTGGGCATTGAAAAACCCCGCTTTGAGATTGATTCTCCCGGATACGATATCGAAGATACAAATTCCATGATACAGCGGGACCTCAACAAGTGTATCCTCTGCGGAAGATGCATCCGGGTCTGTAATGAGATACAGGTTCATGAGGTTCTCGACTTCTCGATGCGCGGTTCCAACGCCAGGGTCGGTCCCGCCTTCGACGCGGATTACATAGATTCCGAGTGTGTATTCTGCGGAGCATGTGTCGACGCGTGTCCCGTCGGCGCCCTGACATTCAAACAGGCAAGGTTCAAGGGGCGTCCGTGGGAAATAGAAAAAGTACGCACGACTTGCCCCTATTGCGGAGTGGGATGTCAGATGGACCTCAATGTCAGTGATGGAAAGGTTGTCAAGGTCACAGGGAACAGGGATTATAGCAGGCCCAATCAGGGAATGCTCTGTTCCAAAGGCAGATTCGGGATGAACTTTATAGACAGTCCCGACCGTTTGAAAATGCCCCTTATTCGCAGGGACGGGGAACTGAAAGAGGCGAGCTGGGAAGAGGCCTACAGCTATATCGCGGAGAAATTTGCCTCCATAAAAGAGAAGAACGGCCCTGACAGCATTGCGGGGCTCTCATCGGCGCGCTGTACCAACGAAGAAAACTATCTCTTCCAGAAATTTATGAGAGCGGTGATCGGAACAAATAATGTTGATCACTGCGCCCGTCTCTGACACTCTGTCACGGTAGCCGGTCTGGCTGCCACATTCGGATCAGGAGCAATGACCAATTCCATCGAAGAGATAGAGTTTACAGATGCAATTCTCGCGATAGGAACAAATACGACAGAAAATCACCCGGTGATAGGATCATGCGTGAAGAGGGCTGTCCGCCAGCATGGCGCCAAGCTTATTGTGATCGATCCCAGAAAGATCGGCCTCGTGGACTATGCCGATATATGGCTGCGCCCCAGACCTGGCACAAATGTAGCTGTCATCAATGGTCTTATGAACGTGATCATCGATGAAGGGCTATACGCGAAAGAATATGTTGAAACGCGTACCGAGGGTTTTGAGGCTATGAAAGAAGCTGTCGCGAAATATACACCCGGCCATGTCGAAGAA
>JAFDAR010000058.1 GCA_019313735.1 Deltaproteobacteria bacterium
GGGAATGGGCGCATCCCGCGCATCATCGGCGGTAAGCTGGATAAACAGGCCCCTGCCCGCGTCTCCCTTATGCAGCTGACCGGTTGAGTGGAGATAGCGAGGGCCGTAACCGGCGGTCGTGGCAAATCCGTATCTGTCGCGAATTTTCGTTCTCAACTCACTCAGGGCGTAGTCGGTCTCCTCTGTCGGCTGCAGATATGCCTGCAACGCCACATAGTCGCCCGGTCTGGCCTGGTTGAGAAATTCGGCCAGGGCTTCTCCCGGACTGCCGGCTTTCACATCGCCGTAAACCGCGATTTCACCGGAAATTAATACCGGAACTTCACGCGGCAGGACACCATTTTTTGCATATTCCGCCATCATCTTGCGGGTCAGCACCTTGGCTGACTCAACATCGGGCTGATCAAAGGGATTTACCTTCAACAGGTGGCACGCGACAGCGGTTGCCATTTCCCAGAGAAAAAACTGTCCGCCCATATCATAGAGATCATCAAGGTATAATTTTACAACAGGATGGCCGGCGCGCTCTATTGCCTCCATCGCCGTATCATGTGTGTTGTCCCCTTTTGTCTTCAAATAGACAAAGGCACGGTCATCACCATAAGCAGAAGGTGCTCCCGGCAGTTCTTCCACCACCGGCAGAATTCCCTTTCCATTTTTTCCGGTACTTTCAGCAACGAGCTGTTCCACCCAGTTACCGAAACTTGCAATCCGGGGAGATGCAACGATTGTCAGTTTGTCACGGCCGGCTTCTGCCAGTATACCCATGACAGCGCCGAGTATAACGCCGGGATTGCCGTCTTCGATCGAAAGACCGGTCTTCCTGCAGTTCTTCCCCATATCAAAAGAATTGTTAAGTAAAGATCCTGCATCCACACCCATAAGAACCGCGGGCAACAATCCGAAGTAAGACAAAGCCGAGTAGCGTCCACCGATGTCAGGATCATTCAGATATGAGGCCCTGAAGGAATATTGACCGGCCAGCTCTGCAAGGAGTGAACCCGGATCAGTAATGGCGATAAAATGGTCCCCGGCAACCTCTGCCGGCAATCGATCGGACATCCAATTGTAGAAGTATTTAAGAAATGAGAGGGTCTCTGTGGTAGTGCCGGATTTGGTGGCAGTCCTGGTGGGATCGAGTCGATCCGCATGATACAGCACGGCGCCCGGATCGGTGCTGTCAAGCACGGCCAGATCAAGATACCCGTCACGAGAACCAAAGGTTTTTCTCAGAACCTGTGGAGCCAGGCTGGAACCCCCCATCCCAAGAAGAAGGGCATGGGTGTAATTTTTTTCATGTAGATCGAAGGCCAGTTGCCGCAGGCCATTAATTCTGCTACTCATCTCCTGCGGGCTGTTCAGCCAGCCAAGGCGATTGCTGATTTCGGCAGGTTCAGACCCCCAGACAGTATAGTCACCGGACCAGATGCGATCCACTATCCGGTTCTTCTCTAATTCAACAAGAATGGCATCCAGCAAATGCCGATAATCGCCAATGTTGATCTGGAGATCCATATCTGATCAACCCTTCAGTTGTAATTGGTGTAATTATATTTATCTTATCCGCAAGCAAACTAGAGAGAAGAAATGTGAACCCGTCCCCAATTACTTTAAACTCTTGACCGTCTTTATGGCGTCCTGTATGGTAATGCCGAATTTTTCATAAAGGACTGACGCGGGCGCGCTGGCTCCGAATCCATCCATGCCGATGACCGCGCCATCCAGACCCACATAGTGTTCCCATCCCAGCTTGATCCCCGCCTCTACCGCCACACGTACTTTCACGGATGATGGAAGAACCTTTTCTCTGTAATCTTCCGGCTGCCCGTCAAAGATTTCCCAGCATGGAAGTGAAACCACGCGGACCGCGATGCCATCTTTTTCACTCAGGCTTTTGCCGGCATCAAGCGCGATCTGCAGTTCCGACCCGGTGCCTATCAGGATCACATCCGGTGTATTAGCCGATGATTCCCACACTGTATATCCTCCCCGTTGCAGGCCGTCTGCCGGGGCATACTCTGTGCGATCCAGTATCGGAATATCCTGACGGGAAAAGACCAGCGCGGTGGGACCTTTATCATTTAGCAGGGCGGAGCGCCACGCCTCTACCGCTTCTGCCGCGTCGGCCGGCCGGATAACCGTCAATCCGGGCATAGCACGCAGGCCCATCAGGTGCTCCACCGGCTGATGCGTTGGACCATCTTCACCCACACCGATACTGTCATGGGAAAATACGTAGATGACACGAGCGCCCATAAGGGCGGCGATGCGCATCGAGGGCCTCATATAATCGGAAAAGACAAAGAATGTGCCGACAAAGGGAATAATCCCGCCATGGAGTGCCATGCCGTTTGCAATTGCACCCATTGCGTGCTCACGAACACCGAAATGCACGTTCTGCCCCCTGTAGCTCCATTCACCTCCCACCGCGCCGGGGGCATCTTCCGATCCCGTTCCGGCGGGCTGAAAATCTCCAAAACCCTTAAGCCACGCAAGCGTGGAGGGATTCAGATCGGCTGTTCCCCCCATAAGCTCCGGCATATCGGGCGCGAGTGCCTGCAAAACCGCCTCGGACGCCTTCCTGGTGGAGAGGGCCTTCAGGTCACCGCCGAATTCAGGGAGGGCCGATTCCCAGTCTGCGGGCAGTCTCCCCTCCATCACGCGCTCAAACTCGGCGGCATCTTCCGGACAGGACTCCCTGTAACGTTCAAGGGTGGTTTTCCACTCAGCCTCCTGCTTTCGCCCCCTCTCTACAACGCCGCGCATATGTTCCAGGACATCCTCCGGTACCAAAAAATCCGGCTCCACCGGCCAGCCAAGATTTCTCTTGGCGGCGGCAACCTCCTCCACTCCGAGCGGTGATCCGTGACAGGAAGCTCTACCCTGCTTACCGGGAGATCCATAACCTATTATCGTACTTATGCAGATTATCGAAGGTCGCGACTGTTCTTCTTTTGCGAGGCTGATCGCACTGTCTATGGCGTCCACATCGTTGCCGTCTTCGACATGTTGCACATGCCAGCCGGCAGATTCAAACCGTTTCCCAACGTCCTCGGTAAATGAAAGTTTTGTTGAACCGGCGAGCGATATCCTGTTGTCATCATACAGGACGATAAGCCTGCCGAGCTGAAGGTGGCCCGCAAGCGAACAGGCCTCGCTGGATATTCCCTCCATCAGGTCGCCATCGCCCGCGATAACGTAGGTATAATGATCCACAATCTTCAGATCGGCGCGGTTATACCTGGCGGCGAGATGGGCCTCCGCGGCAGCCATACCCACCGCGTCGCCTATCCCCTGGCCCAGCGGTCCCGTTGTAGCTTCCACACCCGGTGTCTCACCAAACTCCGGATGTCCCGGCGCCTTACTGCCCCACGCGCGAAAGGCCCTGATATCATCGAGCGAAAAATCATAACCGGTCAGATAAAGGAGCGAATAGAGCAGCATGGAACCATGTCCCGCGGAAAGGACAAACCGGTCTCTGTCCACCCAGCCCGGATCTGAAGGATTATGTCTCAGGTGCCTCGTCCATAGGGTATAGGCCATCGGCGCGCCACCCATAGGCAGCCCCGGATGTCCCGATTTCGCATTCTGTATCGCGTCGACCGCAAGGAAACGCATCGTGTTGATGGAAAGTCCCGCTAATCGTTTTTTGTTGTTATCACTCATTATATATATCAGCTCCTTGAAAAATATTTACAAGACGTACTGGCTAAGATAGTGAAAAGGGACACAAGAGCATTCCCGCTGTTGAGATACCGGCACCCGGCACAGACATGGCGAATCCATCCCCCCTGCATTCGAGTTTACTACTTGATTCTGCGGCAATTCTCAAGAAAAATGTAAGACGGCCGGATGAGATGCGCGAGTGTCGTGTCAATCAAGAAATGTCATTTCGACCGCAGGGAGAAATCCAGGATTTCTCAGTCGTGAAAACTCCTTCGAAATGACAGAGTATCGTTAACATGCCACGAATGTAATGTATTTCATGGCAGGTTCTTAAACTTGGCAACCATCACGGTATGGTCGGATGGTTTTTCGGCAAGCCTCGGGTTAAGATCGATATGGCAGTCAACCGACAGGCCGGCCAGTGAAGAGGTGGCGAGTATATGATCAACCCGCCAGCCCAGTCCCCTGTTTACCGCCGCCGGAACCCTGTAGTCAAAAAACGCGTACTGTCCAGCCTCTCCCGGATGATGTTTTCTGAAGACATCGGACAGGCCCCATGAAGTAATGGAGTCGAAGGCATCCCACACCTCCGGCGTAAAATCGGCATGTCCCAGGAGCCGCTTGGGATCATGGACATCGATCTCCTCACGGGCAACATTGATATCACCGCAGCAGACAAGCATATCGTCAGGTGAATAATGTCTTTCCAGAAAATTGTGGAGCCGGGCAAACCACTGAAGTTTATACTGAAACTGGGGCAGATCCCTGCCGCGTCCCTGAGGGACATACAGATTCACCACCGATATGCCGGAGAATACACACCGTATAAGGCGGTCGGTATCAAACGGCTCCGTGTCCTCCAGACCGGAGGCGACATCTTCCGGCTTTTGCAGGGATGCTATGGCCACGCCGCTGTATCGCTTTCCCCCGCTGAAGACCACATGGTAACCGGCCTGTTCAAAATCCCCCACCGGAAACTTAGCGTCCTCAACCTTGGTCTCCTGCATGCACAGGACATCGGGACGGTTCTCCCGAAGCCACGGTATGACAATATGGAGACGTGAACGTATGGAATTTACATTATAGGTGGCAATCTTAAAAGCAGTCATTCGTCAATGGTCTCACTCTGATAAGAGTCCCCCTTCCCTGTGAAGAGAGTATAGAAAAAACTGTCTTGCGAGTCAATGGGATAATGGCCCCCAACATTTCGAGAATGTCATGCCGCCGTAATGCAAAATGACCGTTCTATTCGTCAAGGAAAAACGCGATGCAAAGGACGGGACGAAGACGGCTTTCTCCAGCAAACAAGTATCTTACAAAAGCATTGCCTTTTTGGACATGATCGTGTATGTGAGAAAAGCATTGAAGATGATAAAAAATTAAGTAAGGGACCACAATGTGGTAAAGCATTGGTGATGTCTCAGAAAAGGAGGATGTAATGAATTTTTTGATCCAACCAAAGAAGTACAAAAGCCTCATGACAGACGAGGGTTCTCGGGCCATCATGGACAAGACCATTGCCTTTTTCGAGAAGATGGGCAAAGAAAGGCTTTTAGATGATTACAACAAGAAGGTCTGGTACAAGGAATTCGTCGAGTTCCTTGGCAAAGAGCAGATCTTCGCCAAACTGCTCACCCCCAAGGAATATGCGGGTGGTGATCCAGACTGCCGGTGGGATACAGCCCGTAACGGCGAGTACAGTGAACTGCTCGCATTTTACGGTCTTGGCTACTGGTACTGCTTCCAGGTATCCATCCTGGGCCTGGGACCGATCTGGATGAGCCCCAATGAAAAGGCAAAGCAGAAGGCAGCCAAGCTCCTCAAGGAAGGGGCAATATTCGCTTTCGCACTGTCAGAGAGGGAACACGGGGCAGATATCTATTCAACCGCAACGGCGCTGACCCCCAAGGATGACGGTACATGGGTTGCCAACGGAGAGAAATACTATATCGGCAACGGCAACGAGGCAGAGATGGTCTCCACCCTTGGCAAGATCAAAGACGGCACGGATGACTACACCTATTTTGTCACCAATTATCATAACAAGGCCTATGAGTTGAAACAGAATGTCATTTCACATCAGGAATATGTTTCAAACTTCGCACTTCATGACTACCCCATCACCGAGGACGACATCCTCTGCAGGGGAGCGCTTGCATGGGATTCAGCACTTAATACCGTAAACATCGGCAAATTCAACATCGGCCCGGCATCCATCGGTGTTGTTGAGCACTGTTTCTACGAGGCCATCACTCACGCCTCCAACCGAATCCTCTACGGCATACGCGTAACCGACATGCCTCATGTAAAGAAGAACTTCATGGATGCATGGCTACGTCTGGTGGGCATGAAGCTCTACCAGCGCCGCTCCACTGACTATTTCCGAAACGCCACAAAGGATGACCGGCGCTATCTCCTGTACAACCCCACGAGCAAAATGAAGGTAACCCTGCAGTCCGAAGAAGTTGTCAACCTGCTCTGGGATGTAATCGCTGCCAAGGGCTTTGAAAAGAACACTTTCTTCAGCACGGCCGCCGTCGATGTGCGCGGCCCGTCAAAGCTTGAGGGAACAGTACACGTCAACGTGCAGCTCATTCGAAAGTTCATGAAAAACTACTTCTTCAGCCCGGCCGAATATTCTCCGACAGAACCGGATTTCTCACTGAAAGATGACATGTTCCTGTTCGACCAGGGTCCTACAAAAGGCCTGGGCAAGGTTCAGTTCCACGACTACAGGCCCGTGTTCGAACCTTTCAAGGATCTGCCGAATGTGGCAGTCTTTATCGATCAGATCAATATCTTCAAAGAGCTTCTGGAAAAGGCCGGCCCGGACAAGATGCAGGGTATGGACCCCTCCTGGTCCCTGCCTGTGGGAGAGATGTTCTCCATCGTGGTATACGGCCAGCTCATCCTTGAGCAGGCAAAGCTTGACAATGTGGACACAGACATCATCAACCAGATCTTCGACTTCATGGTCCGCGACTTCGCGGGTTTCGCCCTGCAGATCTACGGTAACCACAGCACCAAAGACGAGCAGCGTGAATACTGCACCAAGATCATGCTCATCAAAGCGGTCGCCAACCCCGACCAGTACAACAAGGTCTGGGAAAAGTATGTATCCACCCTCAGTGGTGAATACGAGATGAACGCTTAA
>JAFDAR010000059.1 GCA_019313735.1 Deltaproteobacteria bacterium
CCCCGCCGCGGCCACAAGGATTTCTGCTCTTCTCGTAACCTCGGGAAGATTCCTCGTCCGCGTATGGCAGACGGTAACCGTCGCGTGTCTCTCGAGAAGCATCAGGATAAGAGGTTTCCCCACAATATTGCTTCTTCCCACTATAACCGCTTCTTTGCCTTTTATCTCTATCTCATATCGATCCAGAAGCTCCATTATACCGGCAGGCGTGCAGGACCTGTGATATGGATTGCCGGAAAAAAGCCTCCCGACATTATAGGGATGAAAGCCGTCAACATCCTTCCTGGGATCTATCGCTTCAATAATAACATCTGTTCTTATATGTTCCGGAACGGGGAGCTGCACCAGAAACCCGTGTATCTCTCGATCGTGATTCAACCCGTCAATGATATCGAGAAGCTCTGCCTCACTCGTATCGGCGGAAAGTCTGTATTCCCTCGACAGAAATCCCACCTCGCCGCAGGCATTCTTTTTCCCCCGGACATAAACCTGAGAGGCAGGATCATCACCAACAAGGACAACGGCAAGCCCCGGCACAATTCCCTTTTTCTCTTTCAATCGGAGGGCCTTTTCTCTGATTTCGTTTCTTACATCCTGTGATATCTTCTTGCCATCAATTATTACAGCCATACTCTCACCCATAAAAATTTCTTTTACCGGTACGGCAAAAAATCCACCACACCGCAACCTGGGGTATTTATATTACACAACACCAGAATGTCAAGACAATCAGCCATCAGGCAACACAAACAGGATTATGTATACACATATATTTTCAATTTTGTTGAAGTAAATCGCCTGTTGTGATAGGTGAGTGATTTCTAATAACAGGAGGTTCTTACATGGAACAGACTCTGGGAAAGATGCTGGAAGATACCTGTAGTAGATACCCGGACAGAATATCGTTTATATATAAAGACAAAACCATATCGTACGCCCAGTTAGACAGGGCGGTCAACGCCTTTGGAAACAGATTGAAGGCGCTCGGCATGGCAAAAGGGGACAAAGTGGCGATGATGCTCCCCAATATACCGGAATTTGTCATATCTTATTTTGCCATCCTGAAGCTCGGAGCGGTTGCTGTAACCATCAATACCCTGTCGACCCCCCATGAACTGCTGTATCTGCTCGACAACTGTGATGCCAGGGCATTCATCACTATCCCGTCATCGGCGAAAAGGTTTGAAGAGATAAGAGAAAAGCTGCCGCAGTGCGAACATCTGATAACAACCGACGCCTCCCACGGCAATCTTTCCATAGACGGATCCATGGAGATGAATGCCTTTGAACTTGATATGCCAAAGATCACAGGTGATGATCCCGCCGTGATGATCTATACTTCAGGCCTGACGGGAAAGCCGCTCGGCGCCGTTCTCACCCACCGCAATCTCTCCACTCAGTCCCTCCTGCTGGAAGATGTCTGCTACGGGACTGTGGAAGACAGGGGCCTTTGTCTCATCCCGCTCTTTCATTCCTTCGGGGCTACGGTCAACATGCTGATGGTTCTGAAGATGGGCGCCAGTGTCGTCATGATTGATCAATTTAATCTTGAAAACATCTTCAAGACCATAGAAGAAGAAAAGGTCACATATATAGCGGCCGTCCCGAGGGTCTTTCTGGGAATGCTGCTGTTTGAGGGGGCGGGCCATTATGACACCGGTTCCCTGAGATTCTGCATTACCGGCGGGTCGGCAATACCCCCGGAATATATGCCGATGTTCGAAGAGAAGTTCGGGGTGACGCTGGTTCAGGGGTATGGTCTTACCGAGGCATCCCCGGTGTGTTCGGTAAGCAGGATAGACGGGGTCCAGAAACCGGGATCCATCGGTCTCCCGATGCCCGGGGTTAAAGTAAAAGTGCATGATAAGACGGGCGCCCCGTTGCCGGCGGGTGGCCTTGGAGAACTTCTCGTCAGGGGCCCCAACATCATGAAGGGATACTACAAGAATGAGAAGGCAACCGCGGAGGTTATAAAGAACGGGTGGCTCCATACCGGAGACCTGGCAAGGATCGATGAAGAGGGACACATCTTTCTCGAAGGACTCAAGAAGCGAATGATCATCACCAGCGGTTTCAACGTATATCCCGCGGAGATTGAGAACGTTCTCAGGATGCACCCGGAAGTAGAGGACGCGAGGGTAACAGGCAGGGAAGACCTCATGAGAGGAGAGATTGTAAGGGCTCTTGTCATAAAAACCCAGGGTTCCTCCGCCAGCGAAAAGGATATAATGAAATACTGCAGGCAATACCTCTCTTCATATAAATCCCCCAGAGAGGTGGAGTTTGTGGAAGAATTTGACTGAAAGTCATGTAATATATAAACAAACAAAGGAGATTTTTTATGAAAGATGTAGTAATTGTAAGTGGGGCAAGGACTGCCGTTGGGACTTTTGGCGGTTCGTTAAAAGGTGTAAAGTGTGTTGACCTCGGCGCGCTTGTTATCAAAGAGGCGATTAAAAGGGCCGGGCTGAGGCCTACCATTAGTGATTTTGTCAAATCGTGCCGTCCAGATGTGTTTGGTGAATTTGATAAGACGGAAATAAACGCGAAGTATTATGATTATGACAACTCGCTGACTCCCGCGTATTTTGACGAATGTATTATGGGAAACGTCATCCAGGCGGCCCAGGGGCAAAACCCGGGAAGGCAGGCGATGATCTATGCAGGATTACCAGAAGAAACGGGCGGGATTACGGTGAACAAGGTCTGTGCCTCGGGAATGAAGGCCATTACCCTGGCCGCGCAGATCATCAAGTCGGGCGAAGCAGACATTATCGTAGCCGGCGGTATGGAAAACATGAGCAATGTTCCTTACGCGTTGCCTAATGCCCGCTGGGGATACCGCATGAACATGCCCTTCGGCCAGATTATCGACACCATGGTAAATGACGGTCTCTATGAGATTTTTTATGGATATCACATGGGGATCACGGCGGAAAACATTGCTGAACGATATGGATTTACGAGAGAGCAGCAGGACGAGATAGGATTAATGAGCCATCAGAGGGCCAGGGCTGCCATCGTCAGCGGTGCCGTTGCCGATGAAATCGTTCCTGTTGTTGTCCCTCAGCGTAAAGGCAATCCCAAGATATTCGAGGTTGATGAACGACCAATGGACACCACAATGGAAAAAATGGCTAAGTTAGCGCCTGCCTTTAAAAAAGCCGGTACTGTCACCGCGGGTAATTCTTCCGGTATTAACGACGCAGCTGCCGCCGTAGTGGTAATGAGTGCGGATAAGGCAAAAGAACTTGGTTTGAAACCCCTGGTAAAGATCAAGGGATATGCATATGGCGGTATCGATCCTGCCTATATGGGGCTTGGGCCCATTCCTGCAACCAGAAAGGTATTCGGGCAACTCGGTTTAACAATGAAGGATATAGACTATGTTGAACTGAACGAGGCGTTTGCCTCTCAGACCCTGGCCTGTCTCAAAGAGCTGAAAATTGATCTCGACAAATGCAACCTCAACGGCAGCGGGATTTCCATAGGCCATCCTGTTGGGTGCACAGGCGCCAGGATTACTTACAGCCTCGCGATGCAGATGAAGAAGAGAGACCTCAACCTCGGCCTCGCCACACTGTGCATAGGAGGCGGCCAGGGAATGGCTATTGTTCTGGAAAGAGCCTAAATAAATATCTTGTGGGGACATGACCCGATTTAGTTATCTGGGGACACGATCCCGATTTGATGGTACTAAATCGGGTCATGTCCCCACAAATCGGTGTCCCCAGATAACAAAACAAGGAGAATCATTATGGAGATAAAAACTTTCGGCGTAGTAGGAGCCGGTCAGATGGGAAATGGGATAGCTCAGGTCGCCGCGCATCAGGGTGGCCTGAATGTCATTATGAACGATATCGCCGATGAATTCGTCGAGAGAGGATTTAACACTATTTCGAAAAACCTCGACAGGTTGATCAAAAAAGATAAGCTCTCGGAAGACAAGAAGGCGGAAATCCTCGGCCGGATTACGAAGAGCACAAATCTGGAGGATATGAAAGACGCGGATTTTGTCGTGGAGGCGGCGATAGAAAGAGAAGATCTGAAGCTCGAAATATTCAGAAAGCTGGACACAGCCTGCAAACCGGGAGTTGTACTCGCCTCAAACACATCATCAATCCCGATCACCAGAATTGCCGCTGCCACAAAAAGGCCGGAGCTTGTCATCGGCATGCATTTCATGAATCCTGTGCCCGTCATGAAACTTGTTGAAATCATCAAAGGCCTTGCCACATCGGAAGAGACTTTTCTTCTGACGAAGACCCTCTCCACAAAGTTCGGCAAGGTTCCCGTTGCATGCAACGACTTCCCCGGCTTTATCGCCAATCGCGTACTCCTGCCGATGCTCAACGAGGCGGTATACGCACTCTATGAAGGAGTCGGCACCGTGGAGGCGATCGACAGCATCATGACGCTCGGAATGAATCACCCCATGGGACCACTTAAACTGGCGGACCTGATCGGGCTCGACACATGTCTCGCTATTATGGAAGTCCTCCACAAGGGCTTTGGTGATTCGAAATACCGTCCCTGTCCTCTGCTGAAAAAATATGTGGACGCCGGATATCTCGGGAAAAAGACAGGAAGGGGATTCTACGATTACAGCGATCAGTAGAAAGGAGACGACACATGGAATATAAAAACATCCTGTTCGGTGTGGAAGATGGGATAGCCACCATTACATTTAACAGACCAAAAGCCCTCAACGCCATGAATTCGGCAACGTGGGATGAACTGGATGACGCGTTGCGAAAGTGCCGGGATGATGATGGCATAAAGGCAATTATTCTCACCGGTTCCGGGGACAAGGCATTCGTCGCCGGCGCGGATATTGCGGAGATGCAAAACCACGAACCATATATGGCGCTGAAGTTCATGGAGCGGGGGCATGAAGTCCTCCGCTTTCTGGAGACCCTCCCGAAACCCTCCATAGCGGCGGTAAACGGATTCGCCCTTGGCGGAGGCACGGAAATTTCCATGGCCTGCGATATGCGGTTTGTAGCCGAGAACGCTAAGTTCGGCCAGCCGGAAATTCTGATAGGCCTGATACCGGGCTGGGGCGGAACCCAGAGACTTCCCCGCCTGATTGGCATGGGACGCGCGAAGGAACTTGTGCTGGGCGGGGGACAGATTGACGCGCAGAGGGCATACGAAATCGGTCTGGCAAACAGGGTATATCCTCTCGATCAGCTTATGGAAGAGACTAGAAAATTCGCGAGAAGACTGGCCTCTATGCCGGCATTCGCAGTCAAGATGGCAAAACATGCCATCAACTTTGGATATGACCTGTCACTCGATAATGCCACCAGACTCGAGGTTGAGTGTTGCGCCCAGTGCTTCAGCACGCGTGACCAGAAAGAAGGAATGAAGGCCTTTCTTGAAAAGAGAAAACCAAACTATATCGGCAGGTAAGGATCTGTTAGAATAACTGGAAAAGGAGTACTTTTATGAATTTTGCGCCAACGGAAGAACAACAGATGGTAAAGGACATGGTGACGCGGTTTGTCAACGAGGAGATAAAGCCGATTGCCGCCGAGTTAGACGAGACACACAGACACCCCAAAGAAATATGCAGGAAACTGGGCGAGATGGGCCTTATGGGTGTGTCAGTCCCGACGGAATTCGGCGGAGCGGGCATGGACAACGTGACATATGCTATGGCCCTCATTGAGATTTC
>JAFDAR010000060.1 GCA_019313735.1 Deltaproteobacteria bacterium
CATGCCTGATACGCTGCTGGAATCAGAACTCTTCGGCTACAAAGCCGGGGCGTTTACAGACGCGAGGAGGGACAAGCCCGGACGGTTCAGGCTCGCCGAGGGGAGCACGATATTCCTGGATGAGATAGGTGACATTTCACAAGCCCTGCAGGTAAGGCTGTTGCGTGTGCTGCAGGAAAAAACCTATGAACCACTCGGCGCGGTGAAGAGCGAACGGGCGGATGTTCGTATAATAACCGCCACGAACAGGAATCTCTTCAAGATGGTAAAACAGGGAAAATTTAGAGAAGACCTCTACTACCGGATCAACGTAATCAGGCTGCAGCTTCCGCCCCTGCGCGAGAGGAAGGAGGACATTCCTCTCCTGGTCGACCATTTTATCAAGACCTTCTGCTCTGTTCAGAACAAGGCTATCGAGGGAATTACCGACGAGGCCCTTGCCTGTCTGATGTCATACGATTATCCCGGCAACATAAGGGAGCTGGAAAATATTATCGAACGCTCCTTTATACTGTGCAAGTCAAAGATGATTATGCCCTCTCATCTTCCCGAACCGGTCTGCGAATCCGGTGGTTTTGACCGTCCGGAAAGCATGGGTATGACAAACCTCAAAGATATGGAGGCAATTTTCCTGACAAACGCGCTGAGGAAAAACAACTGGAACCGCCTGAAGACAGCGAAAGAACTCGACATCCACAAAAGCACCCTCTATCGAAAAATAAAATCCCTGGGCCTGAAGATACCGAAGGCATAAATTTGTCTGCATCCCATACTCGCCCGCGCGCGATGGCATGAAATTTGAGTATAGTTTCCCCTGAAGCGGTAATTTCCTATTGTCATGTCAACAATACCCTAACATTTCGAAGGAATCACCCACTCCCCATGCATCCATAAGTCGCATTAATGCAACTTAATTCTATATCTGTAGTAGCAATTATGCGCTCTCGTCAATCCCTCCCATACATCCCCTCATTGCAATTGTTTATAATAATTGTGTTTTTTCTTACACAAGTGAGGCCGATCCTGTGGCACGGTATTTGTAGGTATACTCATGCTATAAAGGGAGTTTGAGAAGATGAAACTTGCCGTGCCTGTGTGGGATGATTGTGTTTCAACGGTCCTGGATTTCGCCGATTGCCTGCTGGTTGTTGATTGTGAATTGGAGGCCGTGCGTGGCCGGTCCGTGGTTGATCTCGCCGGAACCAACATGGCGGAAAAGGTGGCAAGACTGCGGAAGCTTGAGATACAGGTGCTGCTCTGTGGAGCGGTTTCAAGGCCCATGGAGCGGATGATCATGGCATCGGGAATAGAAATTATCCCGTTTCTCAGAGGAAGGGTGGATGATGTGCTCAGCGCCTATTTCTCAGGGGGTCTGATTGAGCCGGGCTTTATGCTGCCCGGTTGCCGGCGGGGATTGGGCTTCGGGCAAGGCATGGGGCGGAGGGGACACGGCTATGGCCGACCCGGCTGGAATAATAACAGGAAGGAATGAAATATATGAAAATCGCGATCACATCTTACGGAGAAAACCTTTCAAGTAAGGCAGACAAGAGTTTTGGCAGGGCAAAGTGGTTTATCCTGGTGGATACGGAGACGGGTGCCTTCAAGGCTCATTCCAATGAGCAAAATGTAAATGCGGCTCAGGGTGCGGGGACTCAGGCTGCCCAGAATGTGGCAAACCTGGGGGCCGAGGCTGTCCTGAGCGGAAACGTGGGGCCTAATGCCTTCAGGACATTGAATGCCGCCTCTATAGGGATGTTTATTATCAAGGGAGATGTTACTGTTCAGCCGGCCCTTTCCGAATGGAAAGAAGGAAAACTTCAGGAGACAAGTGGGTCGACGATTGAGGGGCAGTGGGCCTGAGTTTGTGATTTTTGATGTATATATGTAGATATAACGTATTCAATATACGTAGAAGGAGGTGATTTGAATGCCTAGAGGAGATGGAACCGGTCCGCAGGGACAGGGACCGAGAACAGGTCGTGGCCTTGGACCTGGAGGAACAGGAACAGAAGAAATACCTGCGTCTGAGGAGAATATGGGATTCTTTCGCAGACTGGGAAGAGGTTTAGGTTTTGGCCGAACCAGGCAAGGACGTGGAATGGGACAGGGTCAAGGCCAGGGTCGTGGAACGGGCCAGGGTCGTAAGCGTTAAGTATTATTTACTCAGGTTGTTTAGCATTCAGCCTAAACAACCTAAACAATAAGGAGGTATTTATTATGGCAGGTGGAGATAGAACAGCTCCTGCAGGAATGGGACCAATGACAGGTAGGGCAGCGGGTTACTGTGCGGGATATGAAATGCCCGGATTTGCGAACCCTATACCGGGAAGAGGTTTTGGTGGGGGTTTCGGAAGAGGAGGCGGCTTTGGCCGTGGAGGTGGATGGGGTCGTCGCAACTCGTTTTATGCGACTGGCCTGACTGGCTGGCAGCGAGCCTCTTACGATTATCCATCCTATGGAGGAGCAGTTCCTTATCGTTACCCGACTTATACGGGGACAGTTCCTTATAACGCACCATACGGGCAAACCGTGACAAAACAGCAGGAACTCGACGCGTTGAAGGGACAGGCAGAATATTTAGAAGATTCCCTGGAAGGTATTAAAAAACGTATGGAGGAGTTGGAAAAAAGCAAAGAAGAATAAAGAAAGAGAAATAGAGAAAAAAGCACCGGTATGGCAAATGTATTGTTTTGCACTTATTGCTGGTGCTTTTTTTCTTTGTCAGGGTTGCGCTTTGAGAAATGAATGCTTATCTTACTTCGTGTTTCGAATTTACGCGAAAGCTTTCATAGCTGAGCAATACTTTTTTCAGAAAAGGGGTTAAGAATGAAGATAGCAGTAACAGCAACTGGTTCGTCACTTGATGATCAGGTTGAAGCCCGTTTTGGGCGGACTCCATATTATTTGTTTATAGATCCAGAGACAATGGAATTTGAGGCCATACAGAATCCCAACGTCGCAGCCGGAGGCGGCGTTGGTATCCAGTCAGCGCAGTTGATGGCGGACCATGGTGTCAAATATGTTCTCACAGGAAATTGTGGCCCTAATGCATCCCAAGTGTTTGAAGCCGCAGGTATTCAGGTTATTGTTGGCGTTACCGGAATTATCCGTCAGGCAGTTGAACAATTCAAGGCAGGTACTTTTACTGCATCGAACCAGCCCAATGTGGCAAGCCATTTTGGGATGGGTGGTGACCAGAGCCAGAGTATGGGTGGAAGTAGCGGCATGGGCATGGGTAGTGGTCGTGGCCAAGGCATGGGTAGTGGCCGTGGTATGGGCATGGGCGGCGGTAGAGGTATGGGTCAAGGCATGGGCGGTGGTCGTGGTATGGGTATGGGCGGCGGTCAAGCAGGCGCGCCCGGCAGGACAATTTCGCCACAGACGGCACGGGGAGAAGATACAAATACTCTCAAGGAGGAAGCTCGCGTTCTCGAGAAACAACTTCAGGATATCAAAAGCCGGATCGATCAGCTTCAAGAGGGTAACGGTACTGGAGTAGCCCGTGTTAATGCTCGAGAATGCAATGGATGTGGAGTATGTATTGAATCCTGTCCCGTGAAAGCGATTATTCTGAATGATGTAGCCATAGTTGACGAAAATAAATGCACAGGGTGCGGGATATGCATTGGTAGATGTCCTCTTGGCGCTATTACTATGGTTTAGAAAGGAGTGACACCTTGAAGATAGCTATTGCCAGCGGAAAGGGTGGCACCGGTAAAACAACAATAGCAACAAACCTTGCTTTAGCTCTTGCCAACACGGGGAGAACTATTCAGATACTGGACTGTGATGTTGAAGAACCAAACTGTCATATCTTTCTGAAACCGGAGATTGAATCATCTTCCCCTGTTACGGTACCCATTCCAAAAGTCATCGAAGAAAAGTGTACGGGGTGTGGTATTTGTGCAGAGGTTTGTGAATACAACGCTATTGCCGTAATTAAAGGCAAAGTGTTGATATTCCCCGAGTTATGTCATAGTTGCGGCGCATGCAAGCTGTTCTGTCCTGAAGATGCATTCATAGAAGTACCCAGAGAGTTAGGCATTGTCGAAGAAGGAAAAACAAATGGAATCAGTTTTGTCCATGGATTGCTCAATATCGGAGAACTCATGTCCCCGGCTGTTATCAGAGGAGTCAAAGAAGCCGCCGGAAAACCGGAGGTATTGATTCTCGATTCACATCCGGGAACATCCTGCCCCGTTATTGAAGCCGTGAAAGATGCAGAATTTATTCTTTTGGTTACGGAGCCCACGCCTTTCGGGTTAAATGACTTGGAACTTGCCGTTGGGATGGTCAGAGAGTTGAAGATACCGTTTGCCGTGGCCATCAATCGTTCCGATGTGGGCAACGAAGACGTAAAGGAATACTGTAGTAGAGAAGGAATCGAAATTATCTTGGAAATACCGGATGATCGTAGAATAGCCGAAGCCTATTCGCGGGGGGAAATGGTCATTCAGGCGCTACCGGAATATCAAAAAACCTTTGAGGCCTGCTGGGAGAAGATAGCAGGAAAGGAGTCAAATCTACACTCTTGACAGATCATACATACAACTCATCAAAGCGGGTCTAATTACTCCCAAAAGCATAGGGCCCTAGGAGTGAATATGAAGGAAATTGTTGTAATAAGCGGAAAAGGCGGCACCGGGAAGACCAGCATTGTGGCTTCCTTTGCGGCCTTGGCAGGGAAAAAAGTCCTGGCAGATTGTGATGTGGATGCAGCCGATCTGCATCTTGTTCTCAATCCCAGGATAAAACACCAGGAAGATTTCAGTGGTAGCAGTAAAGCAAGGATATTGGAAGACAAGTGTATATCCTGTAACCGATGCATAGAAGCGTGCCGTTTCGATGCGATACATTACCCGGTTACTGGCAATGGGGAAACGGCGGATACACCTTCAATAAACCCCATATTCTGTGAAGGGTGCGGTGTGTGTGTTCGCGTATGCCCTGCTGAGGCAATATCCTTTGGACCGGCCGTGAATGGTGAGTGGTATACATCGTCTACAAATTACGGACCTATGGTACATGCAAGACTTGGTATGGCCGAGGGAAATTCGGGAAAGCTGGTAACACAGATTCGTCAAAAAGCCCGCGATATCGCAGTGAAGGATGATCTTGACTACATAATTGTTGACGGTTCACCGGGAATCGGGTGCCCCGTTATTGCATCTATAACGGGCGCTGATCTTGTACTGGTTGTAACAGAGCCTACTCTTTCAGGTCAGCACGACTTGTTGCGGGTAGCGGAACTAACCGCGCATTTTCGAATTCCCACGATTGTGTGTATCAATAAGTGGGATATAAACCCCGATATTACGGAACAGATTGAAGGGGAAGCAAAAGAACACGGCGTTAAGACAGCTGGAAGAATACGATACGATTCCGCCATTACAGAGGCTCAGATAATGAAGACCAACATTGTTGAATATACCGGCGGCGCTGTTTCCGGCGATATAAAGGCCGTCTGGCAGAATGTGCTCTACGCGCTTGGTTAGAAAGGAATTACAACTTGAAGATATTTCTGGACTGCTTTCCCTGCTTTCTGAGGCAGGCGCTGGAGGCAAGCAGAATTTCAGGCGCCGACGAAGAGACTCAGAGAGATGTCTTGAACTGCGTGATGGAC
>JAFDAR010000334.1 GCA_019313735.1 Deltaproteobacteria bacterium
ATTACAGACCCCAATTCGTCTTCAGGGATGGCGCCCTCGTCTTTCTTCTTCGAACAGGCCGCGGAGGCCGGCATGCTTCCATCCATGATAATATCCGAACTTATAGAGGCTTCGGTCAGGGTGCATGAAGAAAAGAGGGGACCGTTATAGAGCGGGGCTTACAAGGCTGTCTGGAAAGGTAATCTGTGAATCTGGAAGATCAGGAAAAGACAAGGGTCGGCATTATAATGGGGGGAATCTCTTCAGAGAGAGAAATATCTCTTGAGAGCGGGAGAAATATATTCAGCAAGATAGACAGGAAGAAATATCTTCCCATACCTGTATTCATGGATAGCAGTGGTCTTTTGTGGGAAGGTTCCTTATGAGGATCTGAAAACCCTTGTTGATATAGTATATCCGGGACTCCACGGCAAATACGGTGAAGATGGTTGTATCCAGGGGCTTCTGGAACTTTTGAGAGTCCCCTATGTGGGTTCAGGTGTCCTTGCCTCTGCGCTCGGTATGGATAAATATGCATCCAGAAAAGTCCTCGCAATGAGCGGGATAGATGTTCCCCGCACTGTGGCTGTTTCTACGGAGCGGTGGAAAAGCGAAAGACCAGATATCCTCAAGGAGATAGAAAGCGAGATCGGTCTGCCCTGTGTCGTCAAACCCGCCCGGGAGGGGTGCAGTACCGCTGTCAGGAAGGCCTTGTCGCTGGAGGATGTCTGCGGCGCTGTTATGGATGCCTTTGACTGGGACAGTATGGCGCTGGTTGAAGAATTTATCGAGGGGATGGAAGTTACATGCGGTGTTATAGGAAATGACTCGCCTGTTGCCCTTGTTCCTTCCGAAACCATACCGACGAAAGGAATACTTTCGCTGGAGGACAAATTCCTGTATGGTCAGGGGGAAAACAAGACACCCGCAAGGCTGCCGGAGGATGTCCTGAAAAAAATACAGGATGTGGCTGTAAAAACATTTCTGACTCTGGGATTGAAGGCTTACGCGAGGATAGACATGTTTGTGCCGGGTGACGGACGGGTAGTGGTGCTTGAACCGAACAGCCTGCCGGGAATGACACCCTCCACGGTACTCTTTCACCAAGCGGCGGCTTCCGGGGTTACGCAGGTTGAATTGATCAGCAGGATTATACAATTGTCTCTCGATGCGCACTCAAAGAAAAAAGGACCATTATAACCGGATTATGGATATCTTTCATTTCAGGGCCTGTATCCGCTGTCTTTTGTCACCGTTTGACCTGGATACACGTTTCGGTGCTTTATGAATAAGATTCTTATCCTCTTTCTTTCCGTCCTGATGTGGATGGTGCGCCCCCCCCTGAAGCTTCGCCTGATTTTCAAGCAGATGGAATTCGTCGGCGTCAAATCTATTTTTGTTGTCGTTCTTACAGGCACATTCACCGGCATGGTCTCGGCCCTTCAAGGCTATTATGGATTTCGGATGTTCAACGCGGAGAGCCTTGTCGGTTCTACAGTCGCGCTGGGAATGACCAGGGAACTTGGCCCTGTTCTCACCGCTTTGATGGTAACCGCCAGGGCGGGTTCAGCCATGGCCGCGGAGCTGGGTACAATGCGCGTGACCGAGCAGATAGACGCCCTGTATGTCATGGCCGCTAATCCCGTTAAACATCTTATAGTCCCAAGGGTAATCGCGGGAGTGCTGATGCTCCCCCTCCTTACCGTTGTGTCTGACTTTATGGGAATCCTGGGGGGATATTTTGTCGGGGTGCCCGTTCTGGGTATTAATTCAGGCGCTTTTATAAATAATATCACCGGCATTTTTCGGGCTCATCCTGTCTCTGGTAGGATGTTACAAAGGGTTTAACACGACAGGAGGCGCTGAGGGGGTAGGAAGGGCTACCACGGAGGCTGTGGTACTGGCATCAGTGACAATCCTGATAAGCGACTATTTTCTTACGGCGATTATGTTTTAGATTATGATTAAACTTGTTGATATTCATAAGTCGTTTGGGCGGCAGAAAGTCACCACCGTCATTATCGGCGGGAGCGGCGGGGGGAAGAGTGTCCTCCTTAAGCATATTATCGGTCTTTTAAAACCTGACAGTGGGCAGGTATTTGTTGACGGTGTTGATGTCGCCTCGCTTAACGACAGGGATCTGAACGAGATAAGGAAGAAGTTCGGGATGCTCTTTCAAGAAGCGGCGCTCTTTGACTCCATGAACGTAATGGAGAATGTTGCTTTTCCATTAAAAGAGCATACCAGAAAGAAAGAGAAGGAAATAAGAGAGATAGTGAAAGAAAGACTGAGGGCAGTCGGTCTTACCGGTGTTGAAGATAAAATGCCTTCAGAATTGAGCGGTGGTATGAGAAAGAGGGTAGGGCTTGCCAGGGCAATTGCGATGCATCCGCAAATCGTCCTGTTTGATGAACCCACTACCGGTCTGGATCCTGTTATGACAGAGGCAATAAACGAACTTATTGTTAAAACACAGAGAAATTTTGATCTGACCTGTATGGTCATAAGCCATGATGTCCAGTCAATTTTTACGGTGGGCCACAAGATAGCCATGCTCTATAAGGGTAAAATCGTAGAATATGGGACTCCTGAAGAAATAAAGAAATCCTCTGATCCTGTACTCAGGCAATTTCTTTCCGGGAGCCTTGAGGGCCCGATAAGTGTGATTTAGGGGAAATGACAAAGCGGTGGAAATTCAAAAGTCAAGACCACAATGACTAAGAATGGAGAAGAAGATATTGATTATACTGGCATACATGTCCTTCAAGGTTGGAGAATATGGGTTCGGCCTCAAGAATGGATACCCCGTGAACGTGGTATTCGATAACGCGACGGGCCTTGAGAAGGATGCCTCCGTCCAGATAGCGGGCGTGGAGGTGGGAAGGGTCGAAGATATATCCCTCAAAAACGGCAAGGCCTTGGTTACGTTGAGGATACTCCCGTCAGTAAAACTGGAAGAGGATGTGGAGGCCAAGATAAAGTCGTATGGCATCCTGGGTGATAAATATGTGGATATCGTGCCCGGAACAGATGGTGAGACATATATCAGGGCAGGCGGGGATATTACCAGAACGGAGCAACAAGCTGATATTGACAAGCTTTTAAGTGAGCTCGGTACCATAGCCGGTGATGTGATGGGTCGTAACACAGAACGACGAAAAGCTCAATCTGATGATAGCCAATCTCGGCGAGGCATCGGCAGAGATGAGGAAGGCCTTTACGGCGCTGAACAATGTTGTGGAAAGGATTGACAGTGGAGAAGGCACGATAGGCCAGTTGGTTGAGAACAGGGATGTCTTTGATAATCTGAATCAGACACTTGCTTCGATCAGAGACATAACCGACAAGATTAACGAGGGGAAGGGCACAATAGGGAAGCTGGTCAATGACGAAGATACCGTCGATAATCTGAACGCGAGTATGAAAAGCCTCGAAAAAAGCATGAATGGGATAGACCGGTATGTGTCGAAGACCGAGCAGTTTAAGACCTTTCTCGGCTACCGGGGGGAATACCTGTTCGACGGCGGTGACGGCAAGGGATACTTTGACCTGACGATACGACCGAAGGAAGACAAGTTCTATGTCCTCGGTCTGGTTGCCGACCCCAGGGGCAGACGGACGGTGGTCGATACCAGCACGGCGGGAGAACCAACAACGCAAACCGAGACGTGGGATAAGGACGAACTCCTGTTTACCGCGCAGATTGGAAAAAGATTCAAAGATATAGCCCTCAGAGGAGGTATCTTTGAATCAACGGGCGGCGTCGGGATAGACTACTTTGCCTTTGACGACAAGCTGCAGCTTACCTTCGAGGCCTTTGACTTTGACAGCGACCGGAACGCGCACCTCAAGACATACGCCGAGTACAGGCTCCTGAAGCATATCTACCTGTCGGCCGGATGGGATGACTTTATCAGCAATGAGGGCGGTGAGTCGCC
>JAFDAR010000061.1 GCA_019313735.1 Deltaproteobacteria bacterium
CTCTCCGCTTCTGAATCTGATTTTATATGGCGGAGGGAGCAGGATTCGAACCCGCGAACCTTTCGGTTAACGGTTTTCAAGACCGCCGCCTTCGACCTCTCGGCCATCCCTCCGATTTTGCATTGTTTATTTTACTTATTCCGGACTATCCTGTCAACCCCATTCATATAAGGTCTCAGCGCGTCAGGAACAATCACACTTCCGTCCTTCTGCTGATAGTTTTCCAGTATCGCCACCACTGTCCGTCCTATGGCGAGACCTGAACCGTTGAGTGTGTGGACATACTCAACCTTTGAATTCTCCTCGCGGCGAAATCTGATATTTGCCCTTCGTGCCTGAAAGGCTTCAAAGTTGCTGCAGGAGGATATCTCTCTGTACGCGTCCTGTCCGGGCAGCCATGCCTCCAAGTCATAAGTCTTCGCGGAGGAAAACCCCAAGTCGCCCGTGCACAGATTGACGGTCCGGAAATGGATGCCAAGTCTCTTCAAGACCTCCTCGGCATTGGCTGTCAATTTCTCCAGTTCATCATACGATTCTTCCGGCCTGGTGAATTTCACCATCTCCACCTTGTTGAACTGGTGCTGTCTTATCAGCCCCCTCGTGTCCTTTCCATAAGAACCCGCCTCCGCGCGGAAACACGCGGAATAGGCGACATATTTAACAGGAAGATCCTTTTCATCCAGTATCTCATTCCTGTGTATATTGGTGACGGGCACCTCCGCCGTGGGAATGAGGTAGTAGTCCGTTCCCTCTATCTTGAAAAGATCCTCTTCAAATTTGGGAAGCTGCCCCGTCCCCGTCATGCTTTCACTGTTTACCATGAATGGGGTGAGCATCTCTGTATAGCCATGCTCCATCGTGTGGAGATCGAGCATGAAGTTTATAAGCGCCCTTTCCAGCCGGGCACCCGCACCCCGATAAACGGTAAAACGCGCGCCGGCTATCCTGGCGCCGGCGGCAAAGTCCAGTATATTCAGATCTTCGCCTATATCCCAGTGAGCTTTGGGTGCAAAATCAAACCGGGGTTTTTCTCCCCAGTGCCTCACCACGGGATTGTCTTCGTCCCCAGTTCCACGGACAACCGACTCGTGAGGCATGTTGGGTATGGTCATTGTCAGGCCGTGAAGCAGCGTTTCGGTCTCTTTAAGGGCTTCATCCAGTTCCTTTATCCTGGAAGATACACTGCCCATCTTCACGATAAGCCCGGACGCGTCCTCTCCGTTCTGCTTCCTTGCTCCTATCTCCTTTGAGACACTGTTTCTGTCACTCCTCAGGGTTTCCACTTCCTGAAGGATGTCTCTCCTCTTTCGATCCATCGCGGAGAACTGATCCAGATCAATGGCATCCCCTCTCTCCTCCAGCTTTGCCCTGACAAGATCAATGTTTTCTCTTACAAACTTTATATCCAGCATATCTTAACTTTTCCTGCCTGCGTTTTATCTACTATAAAGTGGGCATTCCACTAACATTCTAACCATTTTAAGTCAATATAAAATCCAGTCTGCATGCAAAAGCTGTTGCAATAATCCGCCCGGTGTGAATAGTATTCACGCCGTCTCCCGCATTACCGCGGCACAGAAGAGAGTACAGAAAGGAATACTGAATTGTGAAAAAGATTGCGATACTTCCGGGCGATGGAATAGGCCCGGAGATAATGAGGGAAGCGGTCAAGGTAATGGACGCCGTGCAAAAGAGATTTTCACTCGACATCCGCTATGACTTTGCGGACGTAGGGGGATGTGCCATAGACAGGCACGGCGAAGCCCTTCCCTCTTCCACGCTGAGATTGTGCGAGGACAGCGACGCCATACTCTTCGGTTCAGTGGGAGGTCCGAAGTGGGAAGCGCTCCCCCCCGAAAAGCAGCCTGAACGTGCGGCGCTTCTCCCCTTAAGGAAACACTTCGGTCTGTTCTGTAACTTGAGGCCCGCCAAGGTGTTCCCCACCCTCGTGGCGGCCAGTCCGCTGCGCCCCGACATCGTGAGAGAAGGTTTTGATATCCTCTGCGTACGCGAACTTACCGGTGGTATCTATTTCGGGGAACCCAAGGGAAGAGAGGGAAGTGGCGAAGAAGAGGCGGCCTTCGACACTATGATATACACGCGCGGCGAGATCGAACGAATAGCGAGAATGGCCTTCAACGCGGCCCGCCTGAGAAAGAAAAAAGTGACATCCATAGACAAGGCCAATGTCCTCTCCTCAATGGTACTATGGAGAGAAGTGGTAAGTGAAATCGGAAGCGAATATCCCGACATTGAGCTTAACCACATGTATATCGACAACGCGACGATGCAGCTTGTCAGAGATCCACATCAGTTCGATGTCATGCTCTGCGGTAACATGTTCGGGGATATCATTTCCGATGAATGCGCCATGTTGACCGGATCCATGGGGCTTCTGGCATCTGCAAGTTTAAACGAAACAGGATTCGGCCTGTATGAACCCGCCGGTGGATCGGCGCCCGATATAGCCGGAAAGGGAATCGCGAATCCCATCGCACAGATATTATCGGTCGCGATGCTTTTAAGGCATACACTGAAGCATGAAGAAGCGGCCGGGGCCATTGAAAGTGCCGTCACAAGTGCCATAGAGTCCGGGATGCGCACCACGGATATTGCCACCGGCACAGGTGACATTATCGGGACAGCCGAGATGGGAAGTGAAATCGTAAAAAATATAATGAACACATGATTACCTTCCAACCTTCACCTTCCTCACATATTCCACCAGTCCCCCCGCGTCGATCAGCTTCGCCATAAAATCAGGGATGGGCATGGCCTGAAACACCCGGCCATTGCCTTCGATCCTTCCGGCGGCAAGATCGACGACGGCATCTTCACCGTCGGACAGGCCTTCTGAAGCTTCAACGGATTCCAGCAGAGGCAAGCCGATATTGAAGGCATTTCTATAGAAAATCCTGGCAAAGCTTTTAGCAACAATCGCCCTGATACCAGCCGCCTTTATCGCAATGGGCGCGTGTTCGCGTGAAGATCCGCATCCGAAGTTCTTTCCCGCGACCAGGATGTCACCGGTCGAAACTTCTCCCGCGAAATCCGGCCTGATATCGACAAAACAGCTCTTTGCCAGTTCAGATTCATCGGATACATTCAGGTATCTTGCGGGAATAAGAGAAGATCAGGATAGAATGTGGCTTGGAGTCAGATGAAAAGTCAGATCATCGGCAAGTGACGCCGTTAATCGATATGGCAAACAGGAACCATAGAAGGACCCCGGGCATGCCCGGAGTCCTTCTGCGTTATACCTACAGTTGAAGCTGACCTTTATCCTGGCGCCTCTGAAGCTCAACGTATCTTTTGACCGTTTCTTCATCAATGCCTATGCTAATCACGGAGCAGCTCCGGTAACAGGTAGCCGCATATGCCAAGACTCAGGACCCGGCGGCGGTATGTGCAAACCCAAACCACATGGTACTACAGAGAGTATATGCTGTGACCTGTTTCTGTATATTACATAGCGGCACTTTACCGCCTCCGGGCTCATTCATCCACAAGTAAATCCTTGGGTGGATAAGCCATTGGTTTTCTGTCTTCACCACATAAACAAATCCGAAATAGCCAAATCACTATATCCCGTTCCTATTGATTACTCCACAATGGCTAAATAGGTTTCATAAATTCTCTTTGCTTTCTCGACTATCGCATAATCAATAAACTTTCCGTCGAGTTGAATTGCCGCCTTTCCCTCGCGCTCAGCTTCGGCGAACGCCTTGATGATCTTCTTTGCTTCGGCGATTTCTTCTTCTGTCGGGGTAAAGACATCGTGGCACGGCTGAATCTGATTGGGATGAATCGTCAGTTTCCCCTGGAAACCATAGGCCTTGGCCTTTTTCGCGTCGTCAATCAGTCCGTCAATATCTTTGATATCTATCATCCAGGGAGTATCGATAGGAGGCAAGATACCGGCAGCTCGAGACGCAATCGGTATCTTGCTCCGGGCATATTCCAACTCTTTTCCTTCACGCGTCAACACGATTCCCAGATCCCGCGTGTAGTCCGCCGCCCCGAAGGCAACCAGAGAAACACGATGATGTTCCGGTTTTGCCTGTATAATCTGGTAAATCTCTTCGACTCCTTTCGCAGATTCGCACAAGATCATGAGCTTCATGACCCCGACTGTCAAATCATTCTGCTTCTCAAAAGTGGTAAGAAGCCGGTCTATCTCAAAGATATGGTCGGGAGATTCCACTTTCGGCACCAGAATACCCTCAAGGTTATTGCAGACGACCGCTTCAAGATCCCCCTTATAATAGGGAGTTGAAAGATCGTTAATCCTTACATATATACGACTTCCGTCGTTTCCTTCCAAGATATCTCTAACCACTGAACGGGTTTGTTCTTTCTCAGAGATCGGTACGGCATCTTCCAAGTCAATGATGACGACATCCGCACCTAATGTAATCGCTTTTTTCACTCGCTCCGGCCTGTTTCCAGGCGCAAACAATGCAGTTCGTATCGGTTTCATAATGCTATTACTCCTCATTGGAAATGAATAGTTAGTTCTTCATCACTTTCTGCAAATGAGCAATGATGTCGTTAAAATCATCGGCTACATGGCAACCGGCTTCTCTCAGTTTTTCCATCTTGTTTGACGGTTTGCCGACGCCACCTTCAATAATCGACGCCGCATGCCCGAATGTCTGTCCTTCCGGCATTGACTCGACGAATCTGCCGGCTATATATGGAATCAAGGGCTTTGTAAAACCACCCTCTTTGACAAAGTCGGCAACATCTTCTTCATATCGGGTACCGGGCTCTCCCCACATCACAACTGCTTTTGTCTCGGGATCTTCCTGAAACATCTGTAAAATTGCTTTCGGCGGTGTACCGATAAAGGGATCACCGCCAATGCTGACGCTCGTGGTCACACCAAAACCGGCACGTTTCACCATCCACGAACACTCTGCTGTCATACCTCCGCTTCGCGATATCACCCCGACTTCGCCGGGCCGGAAACAACGATCAGGATTGTCACCTCCAATGGCACCTATCTTAACTCTATCTTTCGGGTTTATGAGGCCAACAGAGTTTGGTCCGACTACGGTAACTCCGGCATTCCTTGCAGCCAAAAGCAGTCTGACCACGTCCTGTTTCGGTACCCGTTCCGTAATAACAGAAATCAGCTTGATCCCGTTGCCGATGGCCTCCATGACGGCATCATAGGCGAATGAAGGCGGCACATAAATAACAGATGTATTAATATCGTGCTTTTCACATGCCCGTTTGAGTGTGTCATATACGGGAACACCTTCAACATCTTGACCTTCTCTGCCTGGTGTCACTCCCGCAACGATTTTTGTTCCATACGCCAGGGTGTGTTTGGTTACCATTGTGGCTTCCCTGCCGGTAATTCCTTGAATCGCAATTTTTGAATTTTTATCAATCAATATAGCCATGTTACTTTGCCTCCTCGGGATATGCTTGTTTCATTTTTTCGGCTATTATTTGGGCTGCGTCTTCCATCGTAATATCGTC
>JAFDAR010000335.1 GCA_019313735.1 Deltaproteobacteria bacterium
AAACCTAACAAAAAATAAATTTGTTCCCATTTTTTTCGGGAAAGAATACTCTTTTTAAACGTGTGTCCGATATTGTGGTCTGTGGTTTCCAAAGGGCTACCCCTGGTGCATTCCTGAAAAAGTCAAAATGCCCTCTCTCTCCCCCTCGGGGAGAGAGCAAGCCCTTTTAAATAGGGTTCCCTTCGGGAAATTTAACAAGGTGAAGGTGAGGGGAAAATAATATAATAAAACACCGATGTCTCTTAAATTTCCTGTTGTTGAAAAATCTCTTGACAAAAGAATTTTTTTATATAAGGTTGGGCCTAATTTAGTTTGAGGAGAACAGTCAGTGATACGTCCATTTGAAAAAGCGGTTACAGTTTTGGTAAGTGTACTTGTACTCGTAGTAGTACTTACGGGGACCGCCGCTTGATCCTGATGGACTAAAAAGAAATCAAGCCGCGGACCCCGAAGTCCGCGGCTTTTTTTGTGAAAAAAGCCGCATCTCGCATTTAGAGTTAGCGGCTTTTTTGTTTACCTGTTTCCGCACAAACTGTGAGGGCCGGCTTTATAATAAAAACATGATCAGGAAGGGAAAAAATGGAAAAAACGGGAGCTGAAATACTGGGATGTTATCTTCGGATATCCAGGCGCGAACAGCCTGCCCATTCACGACAGTCTGGATAAAAGCGCGATAAAACATTATCTTGTGAGACATGAACAGGCAGCCGCTCATGCCGCGGATGGCTACGCCAGGGCAACTGGCAGGGTCGGTGTATGCATGGCCACTTCGGGTCCCGGCGCTACCAATCTGGTAACCGGTATCGCAACGGCGTACATGGATTCAACCCCCATGGTCGTCCTCACAGGGCAGGTAACGACGGAGCTTCTGGGAAGCGACGCGTTTCAGGAAACGGATATAATAGGGATTACGCTGCCCATTACAAAACACAGCTACCTTGTAAGTGATCCGGGGAAGATAGAATCCATTGTAAAACAGGCGTTTGAGATTGCGAGGAGCGGCCGGCCCGGGCCTGTTCTTATAGACCTTCCAAGGGACGTAATGGCTGCAAAGTGTGAACAAAACGGAGTGAAAAATATTACGTATCCTGACGTGTCGGGACATGTGGGGAACAAAAAAGATGGTGAAGAACTGCAGCGGATCGCTACCTATATGAACAGGTCTGAAAGGCCGGTTATTCTTATAGGTGGAGGGGTGAAACTCTCCCAGGCATCTGAGGAACTTGCCGGATTGATTGAAAAGGGAAACATCCCATTTGTTTCAACAATGATGGGCATTGGTTCGGTATACACTTCAAACGGATTCAATCTGGGCTTCATAGGCACACATGGAAATGAACTGGCCAACCGTATTGTGCACGATTCGGATTTTATCCTGACAATGGGGGCCCGTTTCAGTGATCGCAGCACATCGATTGTGAAAGAATTTGCCCCGCTTGCCACCATTGCCCAGATAGATATAGATCCATCCTCCATCGGAGAAAAGAGAGGAGCGAGTGGCTGAACAGGATAGAGAAAGAAAGAAATACCCTGGGGAAGGACAGGTCGATGAAAGAATGTGGACCGGCCGGGGCCTTTATCAGAGATGTCCAGACAGCTATGCCGGAGGAGACTATAGCTGTTACGGATGTGGGGCTGAACCAGATATGGACAGTCCGATCCTGGGAGACAAGAACTCCCCGCGGCATGATTACGCCAGGGGGATTGGGGACGATGGGGTTTGGTCTCCCCGCGGCGATGGGTGTGAAGGTCGGAATGCCGGATCATGGTGTAATCGTTTTTTCCGGGGACGGTGGATTCTTTATGAACATACAGGAGCTTGCGACAATCAGTTATTACAACCTGCCTGTCAAGATAGTGGTCTTTAACAACGGTCATCTCGGTATGATACGCCAGATACAGGACCTGTTTTATGGTTCCCGCTTCAATGATATAGAATTGGGTAACAAGGTTGATATAGTTGCTATAGCCAGGGGTTTCGGTATCCAGGCCGACAGGGTCTCTGTTGAGAATTCCGGGTCAGATATAGAAAAGATGTGCGCTGCCGATGGGCCCTTCCTTCTGGAGGTGCTTGTTGATCCTGATACTTATGTCTTTCCTATCATACCGCCGGGACGGTCGAACATAGATATGATAGGTGGAAGGCAGGGATAGGTTGTCGGGGAA
>JAFDAR010000062.1 GCA_019313735.1 Deltaproteobacteria bacterium
AGGCGGAAGAAGAAACGATATCCAGTCTGATCACAAAACACTATTCGCAGGCCGTTGAAAAGAATAATATTCTGGCTGTGTCACAGCCGGTTATAGATCAGAAGGGTATAACGATGGATGAGGATTTTCTGTTTGACGCCACCGTTGAAATCCAGCCTGTAATTGACCCCAAAGACTATGCAGGCCTCGACCTGGAGAGAGAAGAACTTAATATTGCCAAGGCTGATATTGAAGAGAGGCTCAATCAGATAAGGCAAATGTATGCCACCATTGAAGATGTCGAAGATGACAGGGCGCTTGTAAATAATGATTTTGCCGTGATTGACTTTGAGGGGAAACTTGATGGAGAAGCGCGCAAGGAACTGGCATCTTACACTCTCGAGATAGGCTCAGGAAGTTTTGTTCCCGGATTTGAGGAACAACTGGTGGGTATGAAAAAGGGAGAATCAAAAGATATCACGGTGACATTCCCGGAGGATTATGGCGCGAAGGATATCGCCGGAAGGGAAGTGTTGTTTTCAGTAACTCTCAAGAATATTCGCGAAAAGATATTGCCCGAACTGAATGAAGAATTTGTAAAGAACTTCGAAAAATATGAATCCCTGAAAGACTTAAAGAAGGATATAACAAAGTCGCTTGAAGAAGAGGGAGAAGCAAAAATAAAGACAGACCTCCGGAATGCCATGATTGATAAGTTGCTGGAAAATAATGAATTCGAAGTGCCTTCCGCCTGGGTGGAAAGGCAGGTCTATTCCATGATGCTGGATGCCCGCCAGAGGATGGTACAGAACGGCATGCCGGATGATAAAGCCTCTGAAATAAGCTACAATCTGCACGATGGATTCAAGGATTCGGCGGCCAGGATTGTTAAGGCGTCCTTTATATTCAATGAGATCGCGAAGAAAGAGTCGATCGAAGTGACAGAGAAAGACGTTGAAGACAGGCTGAATATCCTTGCTCAAAAATACGCGCAGGATTACGAGTCTGTAAAGAAGGCCTATGAGGCTAATAATATGAAAGATCGCCTTAAAGATGAATTGCTTGAGCAAAAGGCCATGGATTTTATTGAAGAAAAGGCAAATATAACCTTTGTCAAAAAAGACAGGAAAAAAGGAGAAAAGTAATGCCTCTTATTCCTATGGTAATTGAACAGGACGGCCGGGGTGAAAGGGCCTTCGATATATATTCCAGGCTCTTGAAAGACAGGATTATATTCCTTGGATCGGCCATTGATGATGATGTATCAAATCTTGTCATAGCCCAGATGCTGTATCTGGAATCAGAAGATCCGGACAGGGACATCTTTTTTTATTTGAATACACCAGGCGGTATAGTCAGCGCCGGTCTTGCCATATACGATACGATGCGGTACATAAGACCCCCCGTTAGCACTGTCTGCATGGGACAGGCGGCAAGCATGGGAGCGCTTCTCCTCGCGGCCGGCGAAAAGGGGAAAAGGTATTCCCTGCCCAATTCGAGGATAATCATACATCAGCCCCTTGGCGGTTCTCAGGGACAGGCGACCGATATCGGTATTCAGGCAAAGGAAATATTGAGATTGAAGCAGGATCTGAATAACATATTGGCGAAGCACACCGGTCAACCTGTTGAAAAGGTTGAGCAGGATACAGACAGAGACTATTATATGACAAGCAGTCAGGCATTAGAATATGGTATAATTGACGAGGTTATTGTAAAGAGAACTTCTGACAGTAAAGAGGGAGGGACTTCACATGGCAAGAAAGCGTAATGATGGTGTGAATGGATTGCTCTTCTGTTCCTTTTGCGGAAAGACACAGGATAAAGTAAAGAAACTGGTTGCCGGTCCAAACGCTTATATATGTGACGAATGCATAGAACTCTGCAGGCATATTGTTGAAGAAGACAGCATTCAGAGCGAGGAAAGTGTCAGAGAAAATATTCCCCAGCCCAGAGAGATTAAAAAGTTTTTAGATCAGTATGTCGTGGGGCAGGAAAAGACAAAGAAAGTCCTTTCCGTTGCTGTTTACAATCATTACAAGAGGTTGTTCTCGGATGTTGAGCTTAATGATGTTGAGCTTCAGAAAAGCAATATTCTCCTGATCGGTCCTACCGGTTCGGGGAAAACCCTCCTGGCAAGAACATTGGCAAGGATGTTGAACGTGCCATTCGCCATTGCCGATGCCACTACCCTGACCGAGGCGGGATACGTTGGGGAAGACGTTGAGAATATCATATTGAGTCTCCTCCAAAACGCGGATTATGACGCGCGCAAGGCATCGCGTGGTATAGTATATATAGATGAGATTGACAAGATATCAAAAAAATCGGGCAATCCTTCCATTACCAGGGACGTATCCGGCGAGGGTGTCCAGCAGGCCCTTCTGAAAATAATAGAGGGAACCCTGGCGAATGTACCTCCCAAGGGTGGGAGAAAACACCCGCAACAGGAATTTATTCAGGTAGATACAACCAACATCCTCTTTATATGTGGCGGAGCATTCAATGGGTTGGAAGATATTGTAGAAAAGAGACGGAGCGTAAACTCCATGGGATTCGGGGCCAATATCAAGAGCAAGAAAAAAAAGAACATAGGCGAAACCCTGTCGGAGGTGCAGCCGGAAGATCTCTTGAAGTATGGTTTGATACCGGAATTTGTGGGGAGGCTTCCTGTGATCGGAGCCCTCCACGACCTTGTTGAGAAAGACCTTGTGAGGATACTGACAGAGCCGAAAAATTCCATTGTGAAGCAGTACAAAAAGATGTTTGAGATGGAGGGTGTAAAGCTTACCTTAACTGATGACGCCCTGAGGACCATAGCAAAACTGTCCGCGGACAGAAAAAGCGGCGCAAGGGGTCTCCAGGCTATAATGGAAAACACCATGCTGGATATCATGTATGATATTCCATCGAGAGACGATATAAGAGAATGTCTTATAAGTGAAGACGTTGTACTCAGTAGAGAGAAACCGATTCTGGTTTTTGAAACAACTTCCGATTCCGGGCAGGAGGAAGATAGCGAACAAAAAAAAACAGGATGACAAAAACATATGTTTGATTTTAATAAAAGCAAAGAAGAAACAGAAAAAAACAGGCTTACAATCCCGCTGCTTCCACTGAGGGATGTGGTCGTGTTTCCCCATATGATAGTGCCTCTTTTTGTGGGCAGAGGGAAATCAATTAACGCCTTGGAATCTGCCATGCGGCATGAGAAGGGGATATTTCTGACCGCGCAAAAGAGGGCCGAAATTGATGACCCCGTGGAAGATGACATATATACAGTTGGTACCATAGGAAACATCATACAGCTGTTGAGGCTTCCGGATGGAACGGTAAAGGCGCTGGTTGAGGGAGTGGAAAGGGGAGTTATAAAGAGCTATATACAAGGCGAGGATTTCTTTCTGGTGGATGTTGAGGAACTGAGTGAAGAATATTCTCCTGAATCGGATACGAAGATGGAGGCGCTTATAAGAAATATAGCGGAGACGTTTGCAAGATACGCGAAGCTCAGCAGAAAAGTCCCCCCTGAGATGATGGGACCCATGTCATCTATAGATGATCCGGCAAAATTTGCCGATACAGTCGCGGCGTATCTGCACGTGAAACTGGATGAGAGACAGAAGGTACTGGAAACTGCCGATGTTGTTGGAAGACTTGAAAAGATATATGCCCTGCTGATGGCGGAGATCGAGATACTGGAAGTTGAGGGGCGTATACGAAAACGTGTGAAGGGCCAGATGGAGAAAACCCAGAAGGATTACTATCTGAATGAGCAGATGAGAGCCATTCAGAAAGAAATGGGTGAAGAGGACAGTTTTAAGGGCGAGATAAAGGAACTGGAAAAGAAACTCAAGAAAAAGAAACTTTCTGAAGAGGCCCATCAGAAGATTGAACATGAAATGAAAAAGCTGAAAATGATGTCTCCAATGTCTGCCGAAGCAACGGTGGTCAGGAACTATATAGACTGGATATTTGATCTGCCCTGGTATGAAAAGACAGAAGACAAAAAGGACCTGAAGGAATCTGAGAGGATACTTGAGGAGGATCATTATGGTCTCAAAAAGGTAAAAGAGAGGATACTTGAATATCTCGCGGTTCAAATCCTGTCCAAAAAGAAGAAGGGCTCCATACTCTGTTTTGTAGGTCCTCCCGGTGTGGGGAAAACCTCCGTAGCGAAATCGATTGCCAGGGCCACCAACAGGAAATTTGTCAGGTTGTCTCTTGGTGGTTTGAGGGATGAGGCCGAGATAAGGGGTCATAGAAAGACATACATAGGGGCCATGCCGGGAAAGATTATCCAGCTTCTGAAGAAAGCTGGTTCGAGTAACCCCGTATTCTGTCTGGATGAGATTGATAAACTGAGTTCCGATTTCAGGGGAGACCCCGCGTCAGCGCTTCTTGAAGTGCTTGATCCGGAACAGAATGTCGCCTTTAACGACAATTATCTCGAAGTTGATTATGACCTGTCCGATGTCATGTTTATAACGACGGCTAACGTTCTCCAGACGATACCCGCCGCCCTTCAGGATCGTACGGAGGTGATACGTATCGCGGGATATACCGAGCCTGAAAAACTGAATATCGCCAGAAAATATCTTGTCGCGAAAGAGATAGAGTCTAATGGTCTGACCGAAAAGAATATCGCCTTTTCGGATGGGGCATTATTGACCATTATAAGAGAATATACACGGGAAGCCGGAGTGAGAAATCTTGAACGGGAGATAGCATCCATCTGCAGAAAGGTGGCCAGGAAGATCGTTACCAATGGAAACACCAGAAAGATAAAAGTGAGCTCAAAGTCTGTAGAAAAATATCTTGGTGTGCAGAGATTCAAATTCGGGGAAATTGAAGACAGGGATAGAGTAGGAGTGACAGTTGGACTCGCGTGGACGGAAGTCGGCGGTGAGCTGTTGACGATTGAGTCCTCTGTCATGCCGGGAACCGGCAAACCGATTCTGACAACAGGAAAGCTGGGAGATGTGATGCAGGAGTCCGCCCAGGCTGCCTGGACCTACGTCAGGTCAAGGGCCGATGCTCTGGGACTGGACAAGAACTTTTATAAAAAACTGGATGTTCATGTGCATGTTCCAGAGGGAGCCATCCCAAAGGACGGGCCATCCGCGGGAATTGCCATGGCTACATCCATAACCTCCGCGCTTCTTAAAAAGAAGGTAAGAAGTGATCTTGCCATGACGGGAGAAATTACACTGAGAGGGAGGGTACTTCCCATTGGCGGACTGAAGGAGAAATTGCTGGCCGCCCATCGTGGACACATAAAAACCGTGATCATACCGAGCGAAAATGAAAAGGATCTTGTCGAGATACCAGCCAATATTCTTAGAGAACTGGAGATAGTCCTTGTGGAAAGTGTGGATGATGTTCTGAAAAGGGCTTTTGTCCCGGAAGACAAAATGGAAAAGTATCCATATGAAACAGGGGCTGCCGGGGCTGGAGAAATGCGTGTAAATGCTTAAAACCTGAATATTGCTTGACAGGAGCTGTTTTTTTGTTTAGTTTGCCCTTTCGTTTACGGGAGATTGAACAAGTCTGGGCGGGTAGCTCAGTTGGGAGAGCGCCACGCTTACACCGTGGATGTCACAGGTTCAAGTCCTGTTCCGCCTACCATTTTTTTGCGGGGTCGTAGTTAAGTCGGTTATAACGCCGGCCTGTCACGCCGGAGGCCGTGGGTTCGAGTCCCATCGACCCCGCCATAATTTTTTTGTTTCCAATGATGCGTCACGTGCTGATACGTACAGCAGGAAGAATCAATCAAACTTTCAAAAATCAATTTTTAAACTCAGTTAGCTTTCAGCACTTACCCTTCAGACTCACATGGCTGCCTGCATGTACAGGTAATCGTTTTTACCGGACAGGCTCGCTTCCTTCATTGTCAGGTACTCGTCAAAGCCCCTCATCACGTCAATGATGCCGTCCGGAGTGATTTCGACAATCCTGTTTGCCACGGTGGATACAAGCTCATGGTCATGGGAGGCAAAGAGTGCCACCTCCGGAAAGGCCGTAAGAGCGTTATTCAAAGAGATGATTGACTCAAGGTCGAGATGGTTGGTGGGCTCATCCAGAATGAGGACGTTGGCGCCGGAGAGCATCATCCTGGAGAGCATGCAGCGCACCCGCTCGCCACCCGAGAGGACAGAGGTCTTTTTCAGTGCTTCCTCTCCGGAAAAAAGCATCTTGCCCAGGAACCCACGGATAAAGCTTTCGTCTTCCTGAGGAGGTGCAAACCGGCGCAGCCAGCCGATAAGATCAAGCTCCTCATTATTGAAATACGCATTGTTCTCTTTCGGGAAATAAGCGTTGGTGATGGTCACCCCCCAGCGGAAGCTTCCTTTGTCCGGCTCAAGCTCCCCGGCCAGGATCTGGAACAGGGTGGTTTTTATAAGGCTGTTATCCCCAACGAAGGCGATCTTGTCGCCCTTGTTGACGGTGAGGGTAAGATTCTCGAACATGGAAACCCCGTCGATCTTTTTGGAAAGACCGTTGATTTCCAGAACGATGTCACCACAGGGCCGTTCCGGTTTGAAGACGATGTAGGGATATTTTCTGGAGGAAATCGGCATGTTCTCGATGGTGAGCTTCTCAAGCAGCTTCTTTCGTGAGGTGGCCTGTTTGGCCCTGGAGGCGTTTGAGCTGAAGCGCCGGATGAATTCCTTGAGTTCCTCTGCCTTGGCCCTGGTCTTCTTGCCCTCGGCTTCCTTCTGGTGAAAATGGAGCTGGCTGGCCTGATACCAGAAGTCATAATTGCCGGCATAGACCTGAATTTTACCATAATCGATATCCGCCACATGAGTGCAGACCTGGTTCAGGAAATGACGGTCATGGGAGACGATTATTACCGTGTTCTGGAAGCGGGAGAGAAATTCCTCCAGCCAGGTGATGGTCTTCAGGTCCAGCTGGTTGGAGGAACAAGGCCTGGGCCAGCAGCACCCGCACCTTATCGCTACCATCAAGATCCTTCATTTTTTTCTGACGCATCTCTTCCGGGATGCCGAGGCCGTTTAGCAGCACCGCGGCCTCTGCCTCTGCCTCATAGCCATTCATTTCACCGAACCTGGCTTCCAGTTCTCCGGCACGTATGCCGTCTTCCTCAGTAAAATCAGCTTTAGCATAGAGGGCCTCGCGCTCGATCATTACCTTGTAGAGCTTCTTATGGCCTATGATCACGGTATTGAAAACGGTGTGCTCGTCAAAGGCGAACTGGTCCTGGCTGAGCACTGCGATGCGTTCTCCCCGCCCCTTGGTAATCTCGCCCCGATCAGGCTCAAGCTGACCTGCCAGGATCTTCAGAAAGGTGGATTTCCCGGAGCCGTTCGCCCCGATCAGGCCGTAGCAGTTGCCAGGGGTGAACTTGATATTGACGTCTTTGAAGATGACTCTCCTGCCATAGGAGAGAGCAATATTGGATGCGGTTATCATAGTCGTGTCCTTATATTATAACAAAAGCCACGAGGAGGGTCCTCGTGGCATAAAGTATTTTCGATTAGAAAAAGTTCCGACAAGTCGGGATTAACCCCCATAAGGGGACTCAGTTCAGTACTTGCTTGGTGGGGATAAGTGCCTTCACAAAATTATTTCCTTGCAAAAAAAACAAGGAAATAATTTCTAAGGCACTAATCTTCCTGAAGGGAAGGGGTCTCCTCTTCCCCGGCAGGAGTTTGCTGTTTCTCCAGCTTGCGCTGCTTCTTATCCTCTTTCTTCTTTTTCTTTGCCAGTTCTTTCTGGCGCTTTTGAAATGAATAATTTGGTCTGCCCATAATTCTATCCTTATTAATGCTTTGTGTTGGGCGCAAAAGAGACTCTGCGCTAAAAAAGCTTCCTCGGGCCTAAGTAATCAGCAGAAGTTTCAACGGCAACGAACGATGCTTGGAAAACAACGAGGTTAACGAAGTTAACGAAGACAATCTGAAGGGAAGGAGATTTGCTCCCAACAGTGAATTTGCTTTTACTTGATGGAATGCTGATGCGTATATACACTATTGTGCAGATTTTGCAATGAAATAAAAGGCGCTCTAATTCCGATAATCATTGACAATAGATATGACCTGCAATAAAAGGAGTGCTCCGTCCCGACGAGTCGGGATTTCACGCGTGACAGATAAAAGAAGCAAATCAAAGAAAGGGTATACTTTTGACGGGAACACTGGTTAACACTGGAGCTATTATTGCGGGAGGATTGATAGGGATATCCGCGGGGGGATATCTTCCTGAAAGAATCAAGACGATCATGGTACAGGCGCTTGGGCTTTCCGTTCTGCTGGTTGGTATACAGATGGCTCTTACAGTGACGAACCTTATCGTGACCATCGGCTGTATGCTGGTAGGCGCTATAACCGGGGAACTGATCAAGATTGAGTATTGGGTTGAACGTCTCGGGGAGTGGCTCAAAGAACGTACCAGATCGAACTCTTCGACCTTTGCGGAAGGATTCATGTCCGCTTCCATCCTCTATCTCACGGGCGCGATGATGATCGTGGGCTCCATACAGGATGGCACTATCGGAGATTCGACAACGCTCTACGTAAAGGCTCTCCTTGACGGCGTGATAGCGATACCTCTTGCGTCAACCTTCGGCATCGGGGTTGCTTTCTCCGCGATTTCCGTGTTTCTGGTTCAGGGAAGTGTTACCCTCCTTGCGTCACATCTGTTGTTTATGCAGGACCCGGACGTTCTCAACGCCGTTACAGTCACCGGTGGATTGCTTATCGTAGGGATAGGCATGAACCTTTTGAAAATAACAAAAATACGTATAGGAAATTTTCTGCCCGCAATTTTTTATGCCATCATGGACACCATCTAAGAGGAAAGAGTTATGGAGATAGGTTTAATCGGTCTGCCGAATTCCGGTAAGACGACCATTTTTAACGCGCTGACAGGGCATGCGGCTGAGGTTACGACATATACTGACGCGGCGTCTAAGCCGAATGTCGCTGTTGTGGATGTCATTGATGAAAGGATAACACGTCTTTCTGAGAAGTATAAACCTCAAAAGACAACTTACGCGACAGTGCAATTCGTAGATTTTGCGGGACTTGCCCGTGATTCAGCGGGAAAAGCATCATTTCCGGACGCCTCCATAGGAATGATGAGAAATGTCGATACGCTGGCGCTGGTAGTAAGAAATTTCACGAATGTTCTGGAGGAAACCCCCACGCCGGTCAGCGATATTGAACAGATGGAAACGGAGCTGTTGATTTCCGATCTGATAATCTGTGAAAAACGACTGGAGAAGATCGGGCTCAGCCATAAACGGGGGCAGAAAACACCCGCATCTCAGGTGGAGGAAAATATCCTGCGGAAGATCCTGGATTGCCTGAACGATGGCAGACGCATTACAGAAATAGAACTTGGCAGAGACGAGCAAAAGATGATGAGCGGGTTCCAGTTTCTGACGGAAAAACCCCTTTTGATTGTGCTGAACTCGAGCGAGGATACATTCGGGAAAAATCAGGAATTGTTGAAAGAGATCAGCGAAAAGCACACGGTTGTCGAATTTGCCGGAACCTTTGAAATGGAACTGTCCTCTCTGAATAATGATGAGAGACAGCTTTTCATGGAAGACATGGGAATAAAAGAATCTGCCAGGGATCGCTTAAAACGGTCTGCGTATGAGATTTCCAGCTCTATCAGTTACTTTACCGTCGGGACGGATGAGGTGCGGGCCTGGAATATTCAGGAAGGCCAGTCCGCGGTTGAGGCCGCGGGCGTCATTCATTCAGATCTCGCCCGGGGATTTATTCGCGCCGAGTGTTTTTCCTATGACGATCTGATCGAATGCGGATCCGAAAAAGAGGTTCATGACAAGGGACGTTTTCGCCTTGAAGGGAAAGACTACATAGTCAAAGATGGGGATATACTTGCCATACGTTTCAGTGTATAATCTGCC
>JAFDAR010000063.1 GCA_019313735.1 Deltaproteobacteria bacterium
ATACATTTTGTCGGGATAGGCGGTATCGGTATGAGCGGAATTGCCGAGGTTCTCCTGAATCTCGGTTATACGATCAGCGGATCCGATCTGGAAAGCTCCGATATCACGTCAAGGCTGGAGTCACTCGGGGTTGTGATCTTTCACGGTCACAGGTCATCAAATCTCATGGATGTCGATGTGGTGGTGAAATCAACAGCGGTCGGCGAGGATAATCCCGAGGTAATGGAGGCTCACAGCAGAAATATTCCGGTTATCCCAAGGGCTGAGATGCTGGCCGAACTGTTGAAGATGAAATATTCCATAGCCGTGTCAGGCAGTCATGGGAAGACAACAACAACTTCCATTATTTCAACGGTGCTTGCGCATGGAGGTCTTGACCCCACGATGGTAATAGGGGGCAGGCTGAACAGCATAGGGAGCAACGCAAGACTGGGAGAAGGGGAGATTGTTGTTGCCGAGGCCGATGAGAGCGACGGTTCTTTCCTCCATTTGAATCCATATATCGCAGTGATTACGAATATAGATCGCGAACATCTGGATTATTATCCGGGAATAGGGGAGATCAAGGATGCCTTTCTGCAATTTGCCAACTCGGTTCCCTTTTACGGGTCGGTCATATTATGCGGTGATTGTGACAATGTAAGAGATATATTGCCCAGGGTGAAGAGAAAGACTGTCACCTACGGCATTTATGATGGAGTTGACTTCAGGGCAGCCGATATATCCTTCAGCGGGCTGACGTCACAGTTTACTCTCTACCACAGGGAAACCCTTCTCGGAAAAGTAGAGATGCAGATTCCGGGTCTGTTCAATGTTTATAACTCCATGGCCGCTGTGGTGGTGGCTTTGGAACTCGGTGTGAAATTTTCCACGATACAGGAGGGGTTGAGTTCTTATAAGGGTGTGCACCGTCGACTGGAGATCAAAGGACAGACCGGTGGTATCACCGTGGTTGATGATTATGGTCATCATCCGACGGAGATAAAGGCGGTACTGGCAGCCGCGAAAAATGCATGGGAAGGCAGGCGACTTGTCGTCGTGTTTCAGCCTCACCGCTATACGCGCACCAGGGCACTGTTTGATGAGTTTCTGGATTCTTTTGATGATGCCGGGGTGTTGATCCTGACGGACATATATGCCGCGAGTGAGAAGGAGATAAATGGCGTTCATTCCCTGAACCTTTGCAAAAGCATAAAGGACAATGGCCATGGTGATGTCATGTACCTGTCAGGTTTTAAGGAGATTGTCGATTACCTGTGTGCCATAGTGAAACCGGGTGATGTGGTCATGACGCTGGGGGCGGGAGATGTGTGGAAGATAGGAGAGAATCTGTTAGGAAGGATCAGGAAGCAGTTGTAGGTTGGGTTGAGATACGAAACCCAACAAAAGGTTTTGAGCTAAGAGCTAAGAGCTAAGAGCTAAGAGCTAAGAGCTAAGAGCTAAGAGCTTGTCCGGATCAGGGATTAGGACGGATGATTATAGACAGACAATTCAGGGACAAGATAGGTGGTATGGTCACCGGAAAGGTGCTTTTTGATGAACCCATGTCTATGCACACCTCCATGGGTGTCGGAGGAAAGTCTGATGTGCTGATCTTTCCTGATACTGTCAGAGAACTGAAAAGGCTGGTCTCCTTTTTCCTTAGAGAGGAGGTTCCTTTCCTCCCTGTCGGAAACTGTACAAATCTTATCGTGAGAGACGGTGGTTACAGGGGGGTGCTGATTTCCCTGGAGGCACTTCGAAGGCTGGAGATAAGGGGCCAGAATCTCCCCCGGAAATTCACTCTGAAAGAAAAATATGCCGGCAGTGTCTGCGTTTATGCCCAGGCCGGGGTTTCACTCTCCGGCATTGTTGAGTTTTCGATCAGGGAATCTCTATCAGGGATGGAATTTTGTGCCGGGATACCGGGCAGTGTCGGAGGCGGTCTGAAAATGAATGCCGGCGCGTGGGAAGAGGAGTTAAAGGATGTAGTGAAATCGGTCTCCATTCTCGATACCGGCGCGAAGACAAGGGAGATAAAGAGAAAAGACCTGCCGTTTGAGTACAGAAATCTCGATCTTCCCGAAGGGACGATTATTACCGGTGCCGACTTTCACCTTATAAGAGGAAGCAGAAATGAAATTCAGGGAAAGGTTTCGGACATTATCGCGGCGCGCAGAGAGAAGCACCCTCTTGCGTACCGAAGCGCGGGGTCCGTGTTCAAAAACCCTCCCGGTTGTCCGGCAGGAAAAATGATTGAAGAGGCTGGACTTAAGGGCCTAAGGGTGGGGGATGCGGAAATATCCGGGAAGCATGGAAATTTCATTGTGAACATGGGCAATGCAAAAGCAGGGGATGTTATTACCATAATTAACACTGTTCAAAAGAAGATCTTAAGTGAAAGAGGAATTCTTCTTGAAACAGAGTTAAAGATCATAGGGAATGAACTATGAAAAAGTCCCTCAAAACAATCCCTTCGACAAGAAAAAACAGGCTGAAACGGCGATCAAAAGTGATTCCGGGCGAAATTTTCAGGATATTTGCCATTATCGGTGTTGCCGGTCTGTTGGCGATTTCCATGATATATGTATGTAATTTTGCCATGTGTGCGGATTATTTTCGGTTGAAAAATACTATTGTCAGGGGTTGCAATAAGGTCAGCAAAGAGAGGGTTGTTGAACTTGCAGAGATATCATCCTCTATGAATATCCTGACTGCAAATCTCGGAAAGATGGCGCGAGAGGTAGAGAATGATCCGTGGATCAAAGCTGCCTCTATCGGGAGAGAATTTCCCGACAGACTGGTTGTTGAGGTTGTCGAGAGAGATGCCGCCGCCCTCCTTAAAAGGGGTAACGACCTGTATATCGTGGATCGGGATGGAGTGGTATTCAAGAAGTTCGAGGCCGGCGACAGCGCAGATGTTCCGGTGCTTACCGGGTTTTACGGGAACGGAGACCTGCGTGGTGGCCTGTTGGAGAAGGCCTTTGAATTTCTGGACTGTCTTTCTAAAAGAGACAATTTTTCGAGAGCGTTGAGCGTGTCGGAGATTTACGTAGATGACGTATATGACTTTTCTGTCTTTACTGACAACCATCTATTCTTGAATCTCGGGTTCGGAGATTATGAAAAGAAATTAAAGAGACTAAAGAGGATTATGGCGGACCTGGAGCGAAGGGGTTTGAAAGGGACGGTTTTGAGTATTGATCTTGTAGATTGCAACAGGATTGTAGTTCAGCGTGGAGATGTTATCAGTCCGAAAAGTCTGACAGAAGATCGCAAGATGGAGATATGATGTCAGAAAGGATGAGCAGATGGCAAAAAGGGAAGATATTATAGTAGGACTGGATATAGGAACGACCAAAACATGTGTTGTCGTCGGTGAGATCACGAATGTCGGAATAGATATAATTGGAATTGGCACTCATCCGTCAAAAGGACTTCGGAAGGGTATTGTAGTGAATATCGACAGCACGGTGGATTCAATAAAGAGGGCTGTGGAAGAGGCGGAATTGATGTCGGGATGCGAGATAAGGTCCGTTTTCACGGGTATTGCCGGGAGTCATATCAGGGGGTTGAACAGTTATGGTATTGTGGCGGTCAAGGGCGGTGAAGTTGATGAATATGATGTAAAGAGAGCATTAGAGGCGGCCAAAGCGGTTGCCATCCCTCTGGACAGGAGGATAATTCACATACTGCCTCAGTATTACATAGTTGACGATCAGGATGGGGTAAAAGAACCCATAGGAATGTCGGGGGTCAGACTTGAAGTCAAGGTCCATGTTGTTACCGGAGCAATTACGTCCATACAGAACATAATAAAGTCAGTTAATCGCGTGGGCCTGGATGTGAATGAGATTATTCTGGAACCCATGGCCTCCAGCGAAACAATTCTCAGTCAGGATGAAAAAGAGCTGGGCGCTGCCCTGATCGATATTGGTGGTGGTACTACTGACATAGTGGTGTTTGCCGGGGGAAGCATTCAGCATACCGCTGTCCTGCCTCTGGGGGGCAATTATGTTACCAGTGATATATCTGTGGGACTGCGGACTCCGGTGATGGAAGCTGAAAAGATAAAGATAAGATATGGTTGCGCGTATACTCCATTGATACCCCAGAATGAAATCATAGAGGTTCCAAGTGTGGGTGGAAGAAGTCCGAGAAATATTTCGAGGCAGGTGCTGGGGGAGATCATTGAGCCGAGGATGGAAGAGATTCTCAGTCTTGCGCAGAGGGAAATTGTCAAGTCGGGTTATGACGATCTGCTGGCTGCAGGTGTTGTGCTTACGGGGGGAACAGCAACCCTTGAAGGGATGACGGAACTGGCAGAGCAAATATTCAATATGCCGGTACGAAAAGGATGTCCCATGGGTGTGGGAGGTATTACAGATATAATTAACAGTCCGATGTATGCGACGGGAGTGGGGCTGGTTGTTCATGGGAGTAAAGACCACTCTGATTATGCCGTAAAGAAAAGTGAAAAGAATATACTGGGAAACCTGACAAAAAGAATAAAAAGATGGTTCAACGATTTTTTCTGAGAAAGGAGGATATTGACATGTTTGAATTAGTAAAAGGTAGTGTTAAAAGCAATACAGCAAAGATCAAGGTTATAGGTATCGGAGGTGGAGGAGGAAATGCCGTCAATATGATGATTGCTTATAATCTGAGTGGCGTGGATTTTATCGTGGCAAACACGGATTCCCAGGCCATGGAGGCATCAAAAGCTCCGATAAAAGTACAATTGGGCGTGGAGATTACAAAAGGTCTTGGCGCTGGGTCGGATCCTGAAGTGGGTAAAAAGGCGGCTATTGAATCCCAGGACAAGATGAGGGAAATTCTGGATGGAGCTGATATGGTTTTCGTGACAGCGGGTCTTGGCGGAGGCACCGGGACAGGCGGCGCACCGATTGTGGCGGAAATCGCAAAAGAGATAGGCGCGCTTACTGTCGCGGTAGTCACAAAACCGTTTCAGTTTGAGGGAAGGAAACGGGAGAGACAGGCGGAGGAAGGCCTCACAGAATTGAAAAAGATGGTTGATACGCTTATTGTGGTTCCTAATCAAAGGCTTCTCACCATCAGTGGAAGAAATATGTCTTTGCCGGATGCCTTCAAAAAGGCTGACGATATTCTCTACAATGGAGTTAAAGGTATTTCCGACCTTATTATGGTCCCCGGTCTGATCAACTTGGATTTCGCCGACGTAAAAAACATTATGTCCGAGATGGGACTAGCCCTTATGGGTACCGGTGTGGCTGGCGGTGATAACAGGGCTGTTGAGGCCGCGCAGAAGGCGATTTCCTCTCCGCTCTTGGAAGATAACTCTATTCAAGGGGCCCGGGGTGTGCTTCTCAACATAACAGGCGGGCCCGAGATGACACTTTTTGAGGTAAATGAGGCGTCATCCCTGATACAGGCCGAAGCCCACGAAGACGCAAATATTATATTCGGAACGGTTGTATTGCAACGGGATTCGATTCAAAAGAGCGAAATTATGAAAAAGCGTCTGAGGTTTCCGGAGTGCCGGGTTATGCCAGGAGAAGGGAAAACTTTGCGAAACCAACTTTTATAAGGAACAGAGACGAGAAGGCAGGTGAAAAGCCTGTTGTTGTCAGGATGGGAATGATAAATGATGATGACAATCCGGATTTTGAGACGCCCGCCTTTCTCAGAAGACAGGCGGATTAGGAGGCTGTATAAAAGTTCGTAGATGCTGAATGTCACGAGAAGTCAATGGTGAAGGGCTGCCGGGATTTGGAGATCCGGCAGAAAACCATGGGGTTAGCGGAGGGATGCTGTCATATGACCGAGATCTTTGCATAACGTCCCCTTTTGACCAATTTCTGCGTCAGGCTCAAATTTTAATCCTCGAAATATCCAGTATATTCCTGTGGTTAAAATTCTCGCCTTCCTTGAACTTGAACAAAATTGAACATTCTGCAAAGGTCTCGACCGGGATTGCCTCCTCACTGGTGTCGTAACTTAAAAAGACGAACAAAATACCGCCATGCCTTCTTCAGCAGAAGGCGAGAATACCAGTCCCAGCATTCCCCAGCTCAGGGCGTATAGCGCTATTCCCAGGTAGAAGAAGAATTCGTTGTGTTTGTTTATGGCTATGGTATTACATACCAGCATGGCCCCCCAGCCAAGCGGCTGATTCGTTGTCAGCAGTACTATTCCTATCCAGAATCTGAGACTGAATTTCATGGCCCTTCCGCCTTTTCCACTGTCCTTTTGCTTGTTTTCTGCGTTGTGTCAAAGCTTGCATAACTCGTTATACCCGCTTCAACACGCCTTGAAAACAAACAAAATTACGGCGCAATCTGTATAACTTATTTATTCTTGATTCCTATACGTTGAAAGATTCTCCCTCTTTCGGTGCGATGCATATGGTGGAAGACCCTTTTTTCTCTAATATGGCATGTGCTGTTTTCAGCTTGTCATCTATGTCATCGTCTGTCTGGGTCGGCCAGTTTCACCACCTGATTTACCGACGAATGCCCCCATCCGATTTTCTCTTCATATTCCTCGTCCGTGTATGTGCAGTCGGTTATCAATACATCTGTACCTGAGACAAAGTCTGTCAGCTTGTTTACATAGCTCTTGCTGGAGAACCTGCTGGATTCCGGGTAAATTTCATTGTCCGTTACATAACATATGGACCTGTCTTTGTAATTCAGGCGGTAACCGAGGCATTGACCCGGGTGATTCAGAAACATTGTTTGTACCTCTATTGCGTCTATGTCGAATCTTTCTTCTCCCAGATTGTGGAAGGAGACCGCTGCGTCGAATTCCTTTATATTTATGGGAAAATATACACCGTCCATTTGCCCCGATATCAAGTTTCGCATGGACATGTCTCCATTAGGCGGGCCACAGATCTCAAACTCGTTTCCCTTTGTATACAGAGGCGCGAAGAATGGGATGCCGTTTATATGATCCCAGTGAGGATGCGATATGAATATCGTGGCTTTTATGAGAGTATGCCTTTCAGACATGAGATAATTGGACAGTTCCTTTATCCCTGTTCCGGCATCGAAGATGAAAAAATTATCCTTTGGGAATTCAATGCTTACGCAGGATGTGTTTCCCCCATACCTCACTGTCTTCCGCCCCGGTACTGGCAGAGTTCCGCGTACACCCCAGAAGGTCAGCTTGATGTTCTCTTCCATGATTTGTGTGTGTTTTTTGTTCATGGTGTTTACCTGAGGATGAATCATACTGGGTAAAACATTACCTGTTTATGGACAAAGTTAACTTTTTTTCTCGCATGATTTTTTGTTTATGTCAAAATATTTTGCCAAAATTTTAAAAACCGTTGCGCTCACCGGTGGCTTCATTGATTCATATATCGAAATGATTTCAGATTCAAGCCCAGTTCCAGGGTATCCTTCAGACGAACCAGAGATTGTGAGAGGCGCGCTTCTTCGGCATGCTTGCACAACATTTCGCCCGGCTTGCCTTTAATGGTATATGCAACCGACAGTATATTGTCCAGGTTTTCCAACTCGTTCAGCAGCCTGGCGGCTATCTTCGGACCTATGGTGGGGACTCCTGGTATGTTGTTGGTAGCGTATCCCGCCAGCGCGAAGAGATCCACCAGTTGATCCGGCCCTACGCGCAGTTTTTCCTTCACATACGCCTGATCCATATCCAGCCTCTGAAAATGATCACGCACCACTATCAGATCTGAAACAAGCTGCAGAAACATTCTGTCTGTCGAGAGTATGACGGCATTTCCGCTTCGGGATGCCACCTTGCAGGCCAGTGTAGCTATAATATCGTCTGCTTCCAGCGTGGGGAAACATACAGAACGAACACCGATCTCCGAAAACACGTCCTTGAACCGGTTCATCTGTAACTTCAGCGCTTCGGGCATGGGTGAGCGTCCGGCCTTGTATTCGGGATACAGACTATGGCGCCAGCCCGGTTCGTGTCCGTCAAAGACACAGATTGCATGGGACGCTTGTTCTCAGGGCATCATCCACGCGATTCGGTCCGTCATCTCCCGGTTGCGCGGCATACACGCGGCGAATAAGGTTTAGGGCGTCTATCAGTAAAAGTTTAATTTTCATTTTTGGTAATTAAGTCAGCAAGCATAAATAACTCATACACCTTGCTTGTCCTTTTGCTTGTTTTCTGTGTTGTGTCAAAGCTTACATAACTCGTTATACCCGCTTCAACACGCCTTGAAAACAAACAAAATTACGGCGCAATCTATATAACTTATTTATTCTTGATTCCTAAGGCTCTTAATCTCTGGATGGTCCGCTCATATTATCGGCGAACGACTGGTACCGCCGTGCTTCTCTCTCGTTTCCCGTGGCGGTGTAAATCTGTTCCACCTTTCTGAAGTGATTTTTCCTGCCTGCGGGGTCTTCTTCAATCAGCGAGAGGTATATCTCCAGTATCTTAGCTGAATGATCTCCGAGTTCCGTGGAGATATCAGCATATTTTTGTTTGATAAAAGGAGGAACCCTCGCGCCGCAGCCGGTACATTTCTCCATTATCTCGCTGTACAATTCAAGGGCCGCGTCCTTTTTTCCGAGCGCTTCATATATTGTCGCAAGTGACAGAGCTGTGTGTTCATCCCAGCCATGGGACTGCAGCATCCCCAGGTAGAAAGCCTCCGCGTCCTGATGCCTTCCGGACCGGTATAGCGATTCACCTTTGAGATGTAGAATAGGCGCTGACTCCGCCAGTTCTTCCGGACAGGAGGACAGCAAGTCATCGGCTTCATCAAACTTCTTCATTGTCCACAGGGTCTCGCACAAGATCTGGTGTCCATGTATGGAATCAGGATAGTTTTTGATAAATTGTTCAAGAAGCAGGAGGGCATCTTCGTATCTTTCCAGATTCAGGTATGTAGTGGCCAGTTCAAGGGGGACCAGACTGTCCGGCGGATTCTCTTCCAGCGCCTGCGATAATTTTGCTGTTGCCAGATCATATTTGCCCTGATTCAGGGCTACATACCCTGTCTTGAATGTGTCTCCATAGTTTTTATAGGCATCCCGTATCTCGTCCGGTAGCGCACCGCACAGGGCTGTAAAATACTCGTCCTCCTGTGTGTGCAATTCCCGGTCTTCTGTCTTATCTTCCGGCGTGCGAAACCAGGGGACCTCCATATCATCCCCCGCGATATCGTTTTGAGCCTCGTTGAGCAGTTGTTCGAGTTGGGTTGTAAGTTCCGGATCTTCCGTCAGTTCCAGCGCGAGATGGAATAGTTCTGACGCGCCTTCATGGTCTCCGGACTCTCTCAGCAATTCCCCATTTTGTTTATGTTGCAGGGCCAGCGCTTCACTGCTTCTGGTCATTTTTTCCCGGAGGCGATTTTCAAAGTTCGTATCTTCCGGGCATCTCTTTTTCATTTTGCCCAGAGCGGCTTCATACTCCAGCCTGGCCGCTCCATATTCCACAGCCTCGAAGAAACTGTCCCCCCTTTTCTCATATTCTTCGGGGGTTTTACCCGAAAATATCTTCAGAAATCCCAATTAATTGCCTCCTTCAGTTTCCTGCTTTTCTCCCCTGATTACGACAAATGAACCTTCGCCACATCCATCCTTTACCACTTCTGTATTGTCTATGTCTTTCAGATCACGGAAGATTGTCTGGGTAAAGGCAAAATTTTCGAACCCTGCGTCTGTCATAAGAGAAACAACCTCGTCCGCCGAATAAAAAGATGCCTCCCTGTAAAACTTGTTTTCGGCTTTATACCTTTCATATTTCTTTCCGACAGGGCTGGTGCGATCGACAAAGCCGATCACAAGCGCGCCGCCCGGTTTCAGTATCCTGTATGCCTCACGCAGAGCGGTCTTTACATCGTTCAGGAAACAGATTGCCGTGACCATCAGTGCGAAATCAAACCGGCCATCGTCAAATGGAAGATCTTCGGCAATACCTTCATGAACCTCTATGCCTCGTTTGACGGCAATCTCAGCCATTTTCATGGACGGATCAATTCCGAGCCTGATGCCGAGTGGAAGGGCAAATCTTCCGGAGCCCACACCTATCTCGATGCTTTCTCCCTCTGCCGGCAGCAATTTTTTCACAGCCCGTAATTCAGCCTCATATACGAACCGGTTTTCCTCAAACCACTCCTCGTATTCATCCGTATGTGTTTCAAATGGTCCTTTTCCCACCATGTGCTTTGCGTTGCCGGGTTTCATAAAATACTCCGATTCCTTGTCTCTGGTTTCTCTATATGTCGATTATCAGCCCCGCGCCTCCCTCAGTATATGTATCGGGATATAATGATTTTATTTTTGCCTTGAACTGGGTGCAATGGGTGGCACAGACTATGTCTATCCCCTTGAGCAGATCAAATTCACTGAATCCATGGAGACCACCTATAAGAGCGTGGATTTTTCCATGTATGGAAGCCGCTTCCAGTATCTTTTTTACACCAGGATGAGAACAACCGGCTATTACAACCTGTCCCATATCCGTGTTGACGACAAGTGATTGTTCAATCTCGTTGCCGTAGGGCACTTGTTCAGACCCCTGAAGCTCTCCTGTTGAGAAGACTCCTTCGCAGATTTCCATGGGGTCTTTCACCACGACGACCTCCCTGGCTGAGTCGGGTGGGATGCTGTACGACGAAGGGATATACAATCTGACATTGCTGTTTTCTATGAGAAAATCCGCCAGTCCTCCTGTGTGATCCCAGTGGGCATGAGAGATTACAACTATGTCAATAGATTCCGGATCAATATTAAGGGTCTTCATATTGCCGAGGAGTATGGCGCCCTTCGCGCCGGTATCAAAGAGCATGGTCTTTCCGTGTGCCTCCACGAGACAGGCAAATCCCCAATCAGGGGTAAGGTCCTTTCTTGATGTTTCATTGTCGTAGATGATTGTGATTTTCATACATCTTCTCCTTTCTAATGTGCAGGATATGGCAAGCGTCTCTGTGGGTTCAGGGGATTCCGATAACACTTGGCTTGCGGGATCTCCAGCGTTTTTCCTACGTATAATCTTTTTAGTTTCGGTGGTCAATGTGAAAAATCGCTTGTGTTTATCCAGAAGTGAGTAAGCCTAAAATGTGTGGATGGCGGTTGACTTGAAGGAGACGAATATGCGGGTTCCCTCCGCGAGCTGGAGGTCAAGCAGGGCGCTCTTTGTAATCAGAGACTTGAATGTGATGTCTCTCACTATAATGCCTGCTTCGTAGTATAATCCATGATCGGATATTTCGGTTATATTTCCCGCGAAAGAGTTTCTCATGCTTGAGGTTAATTCCCCCCGGCTGAGGACGATATCTTCCGGCCTTATTGCTATGTACCCCTGGCCGTTCTCAGGTTTTGCACCCAACTCTATCTCCAGTTTTCCTGTATGTGCCTTTGTGTCGTGGAACCGCGCGGAGAATAGATTTTTCATTCCGACAAAATCAGCTACAAATGTGGAATCCGGGCGTTTGAATATATCTTCCATGGCTCCGGTCTGTATTATTTTCCCATCGTCCATTACTGCCGCCCGGTCTGACAGCGAAAGCGCTTCCGCGAAATCGTGTGTAACCATGAGAAAAGTGACGTTGGAATCCTTGTGCAGTTTTTTGAGCCCCGCTCTGATCTCCTCTCTGAAACCGGGGTCTAGGGCCGAAAGGGGTTCGTCAAGGAGCAGGATCTCCGGGCTCACCATCAGGGCCCTCGCCATGGCGACTCGCTGCAGTTCCCCGCCGCTCAAGTTGAGCGGAATACGATCCAGAATATAAGAGAGATTCAGATTTTCCACCAGGCGGTCGAATGTTTTGTCAGACCGGTTTTTGCTGATTTTATGGAAGTGCAGCCCATAGGTCATATTTTCCCGAACAGTCAGGTGAGGGAAGAGTGAGTAGTCCTGATATACTATGCTTACCCCACGTTTCTCGGGGGCGAGGCCTGTAACGTTCTTCTCGCCGATATGGATGCTCCCGCTCTTTACCGGGATAAGCCCGGCTATTGCTTCGAGGAGGACAGTTTTACCGGCGCCTGTCGGTCCCATCAGTATGAAAAACTCATTTGTTCCTATGTCCAGATTGATGTCGAACAGTCTGAACTCTTTGAGATGGATGTTGAGATTCCTTATCCTTATCATGCCTTTTCCTTGTCGTGGGAGGTGAGTATTCTCAGAATCAGAAAGAGTGTCAGGCAGATAAACACCAGCCAGGCGACGATTACCACGGCGCCGAACTCGCTTATCGCCCGGGCGGAGCACATGACAATACCCACAAGCATACTGCGCCACGCGAGGGGGAGAGTTATCCTGAAAAAGGTGCTGAACATGGATGCCCCAAGGCTGCGTGATACCTTCTCCAATCTGGGGGAGATACTCTCGAATCCGCTTTTGACGGCATTTATGTAAAAAGGCATTCCAACAAAGGTCAGGACCACAACTATGCCGGTGACGCTTCCCATGATGCGTATGCCGAGCTGATTTAACAATTCGCCTATCCAGTGGTTCTTCCCGGCAACGCTGAGCAGGGCTATTCCCACAACAGGGTGAGGGATAACTATAGGCAGGTCGATTATGCTCTCTATCAGCTTCTTTCCCCTGAAATCGGTACGAGCCAGCACATAGGCGAGTGGTGTCCCGAAGACAAATGAGATCAGGGCTGCCAGTCCGGCCGTGTAGATACTCAGCCAGATCGACCGGACAACGTCCTTATCTTTGATAGTTTCCTTCAGCATTGCAAGCGATGGCGCCGTCATCATCTCGATGAGGGGAAGTAGAATGAACGCCATAATTACGATGCCGCAGGAAACGGTAATCCAGAAAAATGGTTCTCTCTTTGTCACTTAGTCTTTGACCTCGACCAGTCTTTGCAGTTCCAGCGGAAGAGATTTTTTCATTTCCGCCGTGGGCACCCTGCAGGGTATAAATGGAGGCTGTCCCATTTCCTTCAATATCTTAAGGCCGCCTTCGGGAGCGAGCATGTATTCCAGAAAAGCCATGGCCGCTTCTCGGTTGGGTGCGTCTTTGAGCAGGGTTACACCATAAGTACATGATTTGCCCCTGATGATCATATGTGTTCCCGGCTTCTTTCCGGTGACTTTCACAGAGGCCTGTTGATATACATTATCGTACTTGTAATTTCCAAGATTCATTTCGTCTGGAAGAATGATATATTTCAGGCCGTGTTGAACCGCGACAGAGAGATATTCCCAGGCGTAGTCCATATTTCCTGTCTGGAGCAGGGATATCAACTCCACCGATTTGGGGCGGACATTTTCCTTGGGGCGGCTTGCGATCAGTTTTTTGTAAAGGCCGGGTTTTTTCAGCGCCTTTTCCGCGAGCTGCATCACCATGAGAGAGCGATAGCCGCAGGGATCGATATTCGGATCGGAATGCCCCCATACAACATCGTTATCCTGAAGAATTTGATACCAGTTGTCCGCGTTTACCGTATCGGCATAGGCGCTCTTGTCGGTGTAACAGAGGACGAGCTGATTGGTCGCGAAGCGGATATTCCAGTCTGCGTAACCGGGTATGAGCAACTTGTCTATCACCTTGTAATCCGCCGATGCCATAATATCGCAGGGTTTGCCTACATCCGTTATCTTTCGCGCGCACTTCTGGCTTCCAGAGGCCTCACGCTGAAGATCGACATCGGGATATCTGGCCTCAAATGCCTTTTCCATGGCCGCGAGAGGAACAGAAAGACTGCCCGCGTGAAACATGGTCAGTTTGCCGGAAAGCCCGGCAAGCGCGGATGCCGGGAGGAGCATAACAACCGTGCATAACAGTAGCATAACGACAGATCTTAAAACGTTTTTTCTCTTCATCATAAATCCCCTTCTTTCGATTTATATTTGTTCCTGGCAACCGTATCTTACGTGGCACACCTACCATGTTTGTTATTTATCGTCAATATAAAATATTAATAGTCAGTTTGAGGTATTAATGGTTATTATTTCATTCCTATTGATTTTCCTTATCCTGCGTGGTATTTTTCGAACCATGGATAAATTGCTTACGACAAAAGAACTGGCCGGGCTTCTGAGACTGAATGAGAAGAAGGTATATCAGCTTGTAAAGGAGGGGAATATTCCCCATGTGCGGATTGCCGGCAAGTGGCTCTTTCCGGAGAGGCATGTCACCAGATGGATAGATGAAAATGTGCAGAGGGAAAGAGATATCCTGATTGTGGGAAGCAATGATGTCCTTATGGAAAAACTTGTGCTTCTCTATTCACAGGAGAACTTTCCCGGGTCCGTGGCCTTTTATTCGTCAATGGGCAGTTCCAGGGGGGTGCACGCTCT
>JAFDAR010000064.1 GCA_019313735.1 Deltaproteobacteria bacterium
GTTCGGGACAGGACCCGTCAAGGGATTCGCCGTCACACTCAGCATAGGCATAATATGCAGTATGTTCACCGCCATCTTTGTGACGAGAATCATTTACGACTATTTCGTATGGGACAGAAATATCAAGAGAGTACGCATATAACAAAAACTAAAGGATTTAGACTGGAACGGAGACGTTGATGGAAATCATAAAGCCCGGAATAAACATTGACCTTGTCGGAAAGATGAAGATTGCTTTTGCAGCCTCGCTGTTTGCGATAATCATAAGCCTGCTAACCCTGTTGTTACACGGCGGACCCAATCTGGGCATAGATTTCGCGGGAGGAACGCTTGTACAGATAAAGTTTTCTCAGGAAACAAGCACTGACAGAATAAGAGATTCTCTAAAGACCATCGGCCTCGGAAACAGCGTCATTCAGCGTTTCGGATATCATGATAACAACGAGTTCCTGATCAAGACAGAGAGGTCCAGCTCCGCTCTCAAGGGACTGTCTAACAAGATTGAAGCGGCTTTGAACTCTTCCTACAATAATGGAGATTTTGAGATAAGAAGGGTTGAAGTCGTAGGACCGAAGGTGGGCAAAGACCTGAGAGAAAAAGGCATGCTGGCCATGCTTTACGCGGTAATAGGAATACTGATTTATGTTACCTGGAGATTTGAGCTGCGCTATGCCGTCGGCGCGGTCATAGCTCTCATCCATGATGTCGTCATCACCGTCGGAATCTTTTCCCTCATGGACAAGGAATTCACGCTCCCCATAATCGCGGCGCTGTTGACAATTATAGGTTATTCACTCAATGACACCATCGTCGTATATGACAGGATAAGGGAAAATATAAAGGGCATAAGGAAACAACCGCTTAAAAATATCGTCAACTCAAGCATAAATCAGGTGCTGAGCAGGACAGTGCTTACATCGCTTACAACCCTGTTTGTCGTGCTTGCCCTGTTTATTTTCGGTGGAGCAGTCATCCATGATTTCGCCTTTGCTCTGCTGGTAGGGATACTGGTAGGTACCTATTCCTCCATATTTGTTGCCAGTCCAACTATTCTGGTCTGGGAATCTATCAGTCCTTCAAAAGAAAAGAGGACAAAGTAGATTGCCTCTCTTTGAAGCAACAGTGCTAACGGTATTTGTTATTATATTGTTTGCTGGAATCTTTTCCATTATATTCGGCCTCCCGGGAACTTTTCTGATCCTTGGAGATGTTATTATTTACTCTTGGATAACAGGATTCGAGAAGATTGGTTTTAAGATAATTATTGTGCTTGTCTTTATTTCGCTGCTGGCGGAGACTGTGGATTTTTTCCCGGGAATTGCGGGCGCCAGGAGGTATGGTTCGTCAAAGACAGGCGTGGCATTGTCCATCATTGGAGGAATCATCGGGGCAATTCTGATGACCCCGGTTCTGCTCGGGTTAGGCGCCATAATCGGTGTCTTCCTTGGAGGCTTTGCCGGGGCATTCCTCGGGGAATATCTGGAACAGCGGAAGTTGAAACCGGCTATCAGGGCGGGGTATGGCTCACTAATAGGGAGATTTGCCGGGACACTGGTTAAGGGATCTCTCGCCATTGTGATGGTAGTGATAGCGATGTCGGCAATATATGCGTAAGGGATAGAGAATACGGAGTAAGGAGTAAGGAGACAATTCTCCAATTACTTGGTGTAAATAAAAACTCAAAAGAACTGTCAGGAACACTGTCATGAGCAAAAACAGGAAAAGCGTGGTCAGGGAATGGTCAGAAGCAATAATAATTGCCATACTTATAGCTCTTTTCATCAGGACTTTTGTCGTTCAGGCATTCAAGATACCTTCCGGTTCGATGAAGCCAACCCTTCAGATAGGGGATCACCTGCTCGTCAATAAATTTAGCTACGGGATAAAGATACCTTTTGTAAGAGAAACTCTGGTACCCATAGGTAATCCCCAGAGGGGAGATATTGTTGTCTTTATATATCCGATGGACAGGACAAAGGATTTCATAAAGAGAGTGGTAGGTATAGCAGGGGACACTATCGAAATAAAAGACAAGGAAATATACCTGAATGGTTCTCCCTACGATGATGGTCACGGGGTTTATACCGACAGCATACTTTTCCCGGCATCGATACAGCCGCGCGATAATTTCGGACCGATCACAGTTCCAGCCGAGCATATATTTGTTATGGGGGACAACAGGGATCAGAGCTATGACAGCAGGTTCTGGGGATTTGTAGACCTGAAGGACGTTCTGGGTAAAGCGCTTATCATATACTGGTCATGGAATAAAAATAATAAAGACGTCAGGTGGAGCAGGATGGGCAGCATACTTCATTAACATCTTGACACAAAGAACAAACGCTGGTATCTGTAACCAGATTTGCTGAGCATATAAATCAACAAAAGGGGTTTCCAATGTTTCTCGAATGCTTCGCCAAGAAAGGGTATTAAATGGCCTTCTCACTTTGTGGGAAGGCTTTTTTTTGAGACAAATTTTTGGGGGTGTTCTCTCCGGATAACAGATCAAGGAACAATAAAAATGAAAAAGAAAAAAGTGGTTATGGATGCGGAAGGGATTGAAAGGTCCCTTACGAGAATTGCCTACGAAATATTAGAACGGAACAAGGGTACGGACAACCTCATTATCATCGGTATAAGAAAAGGAGGGATATCCCTGGCGGAGAGACTCCGCGAAAAGATATCCGGCATTGAGGGGACCGAGATCATGTCCGGAACGCTTGACATAACACTCTACCGGGATGATGTGCTGACAACAGGTAAGAGACCGGCGATTGAAAAAACTTATATCCCCTTTCCCCTTGATCACAAGAGGGTTGTCATTGTGGATGATGTTCTCTTTACGGGCAGGACTATACGGGCCGCGATGGATGCTCTTATGGACTTCGGAAGGCCTGAACTGATACAGTTAGCCGTCCTCGTCGACAGGGGGCACAGGGAACTTCCCATCAGGGCTGATTTCATAGGTGAAACCCTTCCCTCCTCGCTATGGGAAAATATCAGCGTTAATATTACAGACAATCCCGATTTATCGGGAGACGAGGTTGTAATCGAAGAAAGTTAACACAAATGGATCATCTCTCGATTAGTTGTAGTTACCAGAAGGGTCCAAGGGGTCAAGGATCCGAGGATTCGAGTGAAATACTAAAAAACAAAGATTGGTTCAAGGAATAATCCTTGGACCCTTTTCTCCAACTATATTAGAGATGAATCACACACAAAGCGGCAGTGATATCCGTGTGGGTATGCAATACGTCTCCCGGCTATCGGGACACGTCGGGGCTGGAGGTTGCGAAACACCATGAACTTATCAAGAAAAGACATGCTGGGGATAGCAGATCTTCCGAGGGAAGAGATAGACCTTATACTTGATACGGCGGAATCCTTTAAGGAAATATCGACCAGAACGATCAAAAAGGTTCCAACCCTCAGGGGCAAAACGGTCATTACCCTCTTCTTCGAGGCAAGCACCAGGACAAGAACATCCTTTGAAATCGCTGCAAAAAGACTGAGCGCGGACACAATAAATATCTCGGCATCCACAAGCAGCGTGGTGAAGGGGGAAACGCTCATTGATACGGCAAGGAACCTGGAATCGATGAACCCGGATATCATAATAATCCGTCACAGCGCCGCCGGCGCGGCACATATCCTCGCCGGCCTGCTGGAACAATCCATCATCAACGCGGGGGACGGGGCGCATGAACACCCCACCCAGGCCCTTCTCGACATGCTCACGATAAGAGAGAAGAAAGGCACTATAAAGGGCCTCAGAATTGCCATAGTCGGCGATATAGCACACAGCAGGGTGGCGCGTTCCAATATATACGGCCTCACAAAAATGGGCGCGGATGTAGCGATATGCGGACCGGCAATGATGATACCGAGAGATATAGATCAGATGGGTGTCTCGGTTTATTACAAAATGGAAGATGCCATAAAAGACGCGGATGTTATTATGATGCTCCGCATGCAGCTTGAGAGGCAGGAAAAAAACCTTTTCCCCTCTCTTCGCGAATATGCCAATCTTTTTTCTCTGAACCGGGACAACATCAGGCTGGCAAAGGACGATGTAATCGTCATGCACCCGGGACCGGTAAACAGGGGGATCGAAATTTCTCCGGAGATCGCCGACGGCCCCTATTCCGTTATCCTCGAACAGGTTACAAATGGCGTTGCCGTAAGAATGGCCCTTCTTTATCTCTTGTCAGGAGGCAAAAAATGAGACTGCTACTTAAGGGTGGAAGGGTTATAGACCCCTCGCAGAGCATAGATACTGTCACGGATATCCTGATAGAAGATGGAAAGATATCCCGAATTGAAAAGGGCATCTCTCTTCCAGAGAAGGATTCCGGGGGTGATCTGAAGATATTCGACCTGAAGGATAAAATAGTCACACCCGGCCTTATCGACATGCACACCCATCTGCGCGAGCCTGGTTTTGAATACAAAGAGACCATCCGGACGGGAAGCGAGGCAGCGGTGGCCGGAGGGTTCACCTCCATCGCCTGCATGGCGAACACCGACCCGGTCAACGATAACCGATCGGTGACGGAATTCATACTGAAACAGGCCCGCCTTGCCGCAATGGCAAATGTATATCCCATCGCGGCGCTCAGCAAAGGACAGGATGGAAAGGCGCTTACAGAATTCGGTGATCTCAAAAATGCCGGCGCCATCGCCTTTTCCGATGATGGAAATCCGGTTACAGACAGCGGATTGATGAGACACGCCCTTGAATACGCCTATTCCTTCGATATGCCCGTGATCTCACACTGCGAGGATAAGGGACTGTCGTCGGGCGGCCTGATGCATGAAGGGTTTATATCCACCCAGCTGGGTCTTCCGGGAATCCCCGGCATCGCGGAAGATATAATGGTGATAAGAGACATTAAACTTGCGGAGTTCACGAAAACCCGCGTGCACATCGCCCACGTGAGCACGGTCGGTTCCGTTCAGGCTGTCAGGGCGGCCCGGTCCGCTGGAATCAACGTAACGGCTGAAACCGCCCCCCACTACTTTACACTTACAGATGAGGCGTTGAGGGGGTTCTCCACAAACTTCAAGATGTACCCGCCCCTGAGAGGCTCAGACGATGTCGAGGCAATAAAAGAGGGGCTGCGGGACGGCACTATAGACGCGATTGCAAGCGACCATGCGCCTCACTCATCTATTGAAAAGGATGTCGAATTTGAGTATGCCGCGAATGGCATCACAGGACTGGAGACATCCCTCTCTCTCTGCCTGAAACTGGTGGATGAAGACATCCTCACCATAAACCAGCTGATAGAAAAAATGAGCGTAAATCCCGCCAACATATTGAAGATACCCAAAGGTTCATTGAAGACAGGCTCCGATGCCGATATCACAGTTATAGACATGAATAAAATATG
>JAFDAR010000065.1 GCA_019313735.1 Deltaproteobacteria bacterium
AAGATGGTTTGTAACTGGGGCATGAGCGAAGAGATGGGGCCGCTGACGTTTGGAAAGATGGATGAGCAGGTATTCCTGGGCAGGGAGATTGCCACGCATAAGAATTTCAGTGAGGAAACCGCGGAGAAGATAGACAGGGAGATGTCGCGAATCGTTACGGAAAACTATGAAAGAGCCAAAAAACTCCTTTCGGATAATATTGACACGCTCCATAAGCTCTCGAAGGAGCTTCTTGAAAAGGAGGTGCTGAACGCCGAAGAACTTGATGAGATAGTAGGTGGAAAAAAGAAAAGAAAGGGCAAAAGGGTCAAAGCAGAAAAACCGGAGAAAGAGGCCTAAGTGAGGTATTTGCACATAACATCTTCTGCTCAGGCGGAGAATGAGCTGAAAAAGGTTGGAGTGGACCTGCCGGGAATCGAAGCCATGATTCCCAAGATGGAGAATGTTAATCTGCTGCTTGAGGGAATTGAGTGTAAGATAGCGAATATATTGAAACAGGAGATGTTGTCCATAGGCGGAGACGTCGCCGTGGCAAGAGGGTCTGTATCATGCAGCATAGACAAAACGGATGCCGTAATAATCGGTACACTGAAACAGGCGCGAAAACTTGCGGACAAGATAGCGCCGCAGCCGTTTACACTGAGAGATATATCCGAAGATATCAGAAAGGTTCTTGACAATATCACAAGAGACACCTTTATGCTCAGGACGCCAAAGAGGGAAATAGCTGTCGGCGGGCGGACCCTTGTTATGGGCATATTGAACATGACGCCCGATTCCTTTTCTGATGGAGGCATATTCGGCGGTGTTGAAGAGGCCGTGGAATACGCGCTGAAAATGGAGGCAAATGGGGCCGATATCATCGATATAGGTGGTGAATCTTCAAGACCCGGCTCGGAACCTGTGCCTGTCAAAGATGAACTGGACAGGGTTATACCTCTGATAAAAAAACTTGAGGGATTGCTCTCCATCCCGATATCCATAGACACGACAAAGGCGGATGTGGCGCGCCTTGCGATAGAGGCCGGGGCGGAGATTGTCAATGACATAAGCGCGATGAGATTTGACGCGAAAATGCCGGAAGTGGTTGCCGATTGCCGTGTGCCTGTCATCCTGATGCATATGAGAGGGATGCCGAAGACCATGCAGGAAGGCGACCTTTCGTACCGGGCGCTTATGGGGGAGATTACCGGATTTCTGGAGGAAAGTATGGAAAAGGCCCGGTCATCCGGTGTGGATGTTGAGAATATAGTCGTTGACCCCGGTATAGGCTTCGGCAAATCCACGGCGGACAATCTTGTCATCCTGAGGCATCTTAGAGAATTGAAGTCACTGGGACGGCCGATTATGGTGGGCACGTCGCGCAAGAGGTTTATAGGGGAGATCACAGGTGAAAAACTTGCCGGGAATCGCATTGAAGGCACGGCCGCGAGCGTTGCCGCTTCCATAATGAACGGCGCCGATATCGTTAGGGTTCACGATGTGGGATTTATGAAGAAAATATCCAGAATTGCCGATGAGATAAAGAGATGATCTACGCGGTGGGAACAGACCTTGTTGAGATATCGAGGATCGAAAGAATCATAGAGAAATGGCGTGAAAGATTTACAGGAAGGGTGTATTCCGAAGGAGAAATAAGATATTGCAGTGAAATGGCATCTCCCGCCCGGCATTTCGCGGCACGGTTCGCGGCGAAAGAGGCGTTTTTAAAGTGTGCGGGCCGCGGGATGTTCGATGGAATCGGGTTCAGGGACGTAGAAGTCATAAACAGACCGGAGGGAAAACCGGAACTGAGGTTTTATGGAAAGGCGAGGGACATGGTTGACGGGGCCGGCATAACAGGCAGCCATATAAGTATTTCCCATACAGACAGATATGCGATGGCCTTTGTTGTTCTTGAAAAATAATTATTTAGTAAACCAAATAAGACGTATTCGTAAAAAGTCAGAAAACACCATTTTTTGTCATTCCGGCGGAAGCCGGAATCCAGTAATTTCAATATGTTCTGGATGCCGGACCCCGTACCGGATACGGGGTCCGGCATGACGTTTTTGGGACTTTTTACGAATCCATCAAATAAATCTTGCTCACTTGACAGTTACATGACAAACTTTGATCTGATTTCTAAAAGTCCGGAAGATACGCTGGATATCGGACGAATTATAGGGGAAAACCTGACAGGCGGGGACATTGTGGCCCTTACAGGTGAACTGGGCGCGGGTAAGACATATCTGACACAGGGAATTGCGAAGGGTCTCAGGATCCCCGAAGGGTATTACGTTACAAGTCCCACATTCACCCTGATCAATGAATATCCCGGAAGGATTCCCCTTTATCACATGGATGTATACCGTCTGTCCGGTTCCCGTGATCTGGAGGATATGGGCTATAAAGAGTATTTTTATGGGGATGGTGTGGTGGTCATTGAATGGGCCGAAAAGGTTGATGATATAATTCCCTCGGCGGCCTTGTTGATCAATCTGGAACATTGTAATAACAATAAAAGAAAAATAAGGATTTCCTGCGAATCCGGCATGTCATCTATTATCAGGATGCTTAAAAAAGGAGGATTTTAATAAGTGGCGGTAATTGTGCAGAAATATGGCGGCACTTCTGTAGCTGATCTTGAAAAGATTCAGAACATAGCAAAGAGGGTGATAAAAACCAGGGAAGATGGAAACGATGTGGTGGTCGTACTGTCGGCCATGGCGGGCGAAACAGATCGGCTTATTCAGATGTCCGACAGCGCTTCCGGGGGAGCACCGGAGGGGAGGGAATACGACGTGCTTGTCTCTTCAGGCGAGCAGGTATCCGTTTCACTTCTTTCGATTGTCCTCAACAGGATGGGTCATAGGGCGGTATCTCTTCTCGGTCATCAGGTGAAGATATTAACAGACAGGGTATACGGCAATGCAAGGATACACAGAGTCGATACCGGACTGATATCGGATGAACTGAAGAAGGGGAAGATAGTGGTTGTGGCCGGTTTCCAAGGTGTCGATAAAGAGGGGAACATAACCACGCTGGGGAGGGGCGGTTCGGATACAAGCGCAGTAGCCATTGCTGCTTCTCTCAAGGCGGGTTTCTGTGAGATATTTACAGATGTGGACGGTGTCTATACAACGGACCCGAATCTCTATAGTAAGGCAAGAAAAATTAAGAAGATATCGTACGATGAGATGTTGAGTCTGTCAGGCGCGGGAGCGAAGGTTCTTCATCCCCGTTGCGTTGAGTTAGCCAAGACGTACGGGGTTCCTGTATATGTGAGATCATCTTTCAGCGAGGACAGTGGAACATTGGTGACCAGGGAGGATAAGGATATGGAAAGGGAAGTTGTTTCCGGCGTGGCATATGACAGGGATCAGGCGAAGGTTACGATTGGACATGTCCCGGATAAACCGGGCATTGCCGCCAGGCTGTTTACACCCCTGTCTGAGCACAACATCATAGTTGATATGATTATCCAGAACGCGAGCAGTGAAGGTTATACCGACCTGACCTTTACCGTTTCTCAGAAAGATATCGGTGAAGCCCGGAGACTCCTTGATGAGGTCGCCCGGGATATGGGTGCATCCAGGATAGATTACGATGAGAATATCTCCAAGATATCCATAATCGGAGTCGGCATGCAGAGCCATTCCGGTGTTGCGTCGAAGATGTTTGCGGTCTTCGCGGACGAGGGTATAAATATACTGATGATCAGTACTTCCGAAATCAAGATATCATGTGTTATCGAAGCCAAGTATACGGAACTTGCCGTCAGGGTTCTGCACGACGCCTTTGGTTTGGAGCAGGAAAGCTGAACAAGTGAACCGTGAATCATGAACCTTGTCAAGAAACAGATATTCGGGGCTATTGGCATTGTTGTCGTGGTGGTGTTCATATATGCTGTCAGGGATGTCTTCCAGTATGTGAGTTTTTTTACAGGGCCTGCTGTCTGTTGCGAATATGAAACATCCGGCATTATGGTGGAACTTGCCGGAGATGAAAATTATGGCGGAATCTATTTCCTCCCGCAAGAGGCAATGGTTCGTGATCTTTTCAGAAAAGCGGGACTCGGGGATGTCGCAGAATTCAGGGAAGCTGATCTCGCCAGGGCGCTTCACCCCGGAGACAGGGTTGTCTGTGACAGGGCTCGATATCGGGTAATCCTCGAGGATGTCGCCGTTCATGCCAGACTCGCCCTTGGTATGCCGATCGATCTCAACGAGGCAACGCTGGAAGATCTCGTCCTTGTTTCCGGAATAGGACCCAAAACGGCATCGAAGATAATAAAAGTCAGAGAGGGCGAGGGGGGATTTTCAGGAGTTGACTCGCTGAAATGGACAGGTTGCATGGGAGAGAAGAGATATGACAGGGTAAAAGAATATCTGTATATTAAATCTTCTTATCCTTGACAGAAAAAAACTATAGTGATACTTCAGCGACAGCGAAAAAAAGTCGGGGCGTAGCGCAGTCTGGTAGCGTATCTGAATGGGGTTCAGAGGGTCGGAGGTTCAAATCCTCTCGCCCCGACCAATTATTATATCCGGGAAACCGCCGTTGCTGGCGGTTTTTGTTTAGGGTCTTTCATCTCCCGGCGAGTCGGGATTCGCTGTTGACAAACAATCTCGCAATTACTATTATATCAATGCCTTTGTGGATTGCGAGAGTGGCGGAACTGGAAGACGCACTGGACTTAGGATCCAGCCCGCGAAAGCGGATAGGGGTTCAACTCCCCTCTCTCGCACCACATGTGTTGTGTGAAAATAGCGGAGGGCAGGGGTTGTGATGACTGCCCGATGCGCAGGTCGGTTTTATTGCGTGGTGCTTGCTTATATATTTGCCGAACGCCTCAAATTCACCAAAGGAGCTAACGAGTGGGAAATATGGTTGCTGAAGTAAAGATAGAAGATATCAGTTCTGTGAAAAAGAAACTGTCTTTTGAAGTCCTTTGGGCTGACGTGAAGAAGGAGCTCGATTCGATATACAAGACTGTCGGCAGGAATGCCAAGGTCAGGGGATTCAGGCCGGGCAAGGTTCCGAGAAATGTTCTTGAATCGCACTACAGGGAGCGGGTGGAAGAAGAAGCGATATCCAGTCTGATTACAAAACGCTATGCCGAAGCCGTTGAAAAGAATAATATTCTGGCTGTGTCACAGCCGGTTATAGATCAGAAGGGTATAACGACGGATGAGGATTTTCTGTTTGACGCCACCGTTGAAATCCAGCCTGTAATAGACCCCAAAGACTATGCAGGCCTCGATCTGGAAAGAGAAGAGCTTGATATCGCCGAGGCTGATATTGAAGAGAGGCTCAATCAGATAAGGCAGATGTATGCCACCATTGAAGATGTCGAAGATGACAGGGCGCTTGTAAATAATGATTTTGCCGTGATTGACTTT
>JAFDAR010000066.1 GCA_019313735.1 Deltaproteobacteria bacterium
CGTATGGGGATTTGTCCTGACGTTCTTTTTGCTCATGCCTTCCGTGAACTGGGCCCAGATCATCTGTGACGGGGTTTTTGCCTGGAGGGCGGTGATCAGGGTAATGTGGGGAAGGCCTTCGGGATTGATAGTGGCGATCAATCCAACCTTTGCCTCTGGTTCAAATTCTTTCATGTCATTGATGTCGAATTCTCTGAACGGCTTCATCTATTTCCTGCCTCCATTTTTGTCGGTCCGCTCCAGTGCACGATGTCCGGGTCCACCCCCGAATCCGCAGCGCAGCCGGCGAGATTTTCCATGTATTCCCTGCTCATGAGGGGGCTGTCTTTGAATGGCCAGTCCATATCAAGACGCTCGTATTTGCTGCTGCAGAGGTTGTTGAAGGAGCACAGCTCCCAGCGGCTTTGGCTCCCGGAATAACAGGGGTTCGTATCCACAGGTCCGCCGGGGTTTCATGTGTTTCCATGTACCGGCACAGATAGACAAGGTTGTCTAAGATCTTTTCATTGGAGACGCCTGTAAATTCTCTGTGCCTGTCAGGGTCTATTTCCTTGATGTCATACAGCACCATGTCAACATATGGCAGGAGCGTGCCAAGGACATCCTGAGCGCATTGTCCGGAGGTGTCGAGCGCCGTGTGGATGCCCTCCTTTTTCAGGTTTTTGAGAAGGAGGGCCGTGAAGTTAGCCTGCATGGTCGGTTCACCCCCGGAGAGGGTGATTCCTCCGCCTGACTTTTCAAAATATACCCTGTCCTTTACCACTTCGGCAACCAGTTTCTCCAGCCCCCATGTTTTTCCAAGCATTTTCATCGCTGCCGATGGACATTCCCGGCTGCACATTCCGCAGGATGTGCAGAGATGCCTGTCGATTATGATACCTTCAGGTCCGGACGAGAGGGCATCCTCAGGGCAGACATCAATACACGTGCCGCAACCAATACAGGTTGTATCCATCCACTGCAGTTGAGGCCTTATGGAGATGCTCTCCGGGTTCTGGCACCAGGCGCACCTGAGCGGGCAGCCTTTGAAGAATATGGTGGTCCTTATGCCCGGGCCGTCCTCTGTGGACAATCTCTGGATCTCCAGTATCGTGGCCCCGGATGATGAGTTGTTTTTTGCCATCGCCCCTTTGATCACTCGAATCCTTAAACCCTTCTTTACCCAGCTTCAACTAATTGGGAGATGACCCTTAGCCGTAAACCGTAAACCGGTTTAATAGGATCCGTGGCTTTCGCGGGCAATAATCTCATCCTGGAGTTCTCTGCCGATGGTGGTGAAATACGCGTTATACCCCGTTATCCTTACCAGCAGCGTACGATAATCTTCCGGGTGGCTCTGAGCGTCTCTCAACATGCCGGCATCCAGCATGTTTACCTGCAGAGATGTGCCCCCATTTTCCGTGTAGCCGCGCAGGAACGCCTTGAATTTTTCCCGGTGTTCCGGGTCGCGCAGAAGCGAGGGATTAAGGGTGATGGTGTGGCTTGAACCGTTCGGAAGATTATTTAAATATCCGCCCCAGTCTCCATTACCTTTGCCCGCTTTTCCGCCGAGCACCTTTCCCACGGAATTAATGTTGGCTGTGGGCCCGTTTGTATCCGCGCCATTCGACGGGCATATAGCGTTGGATAGAAACTGTCCCTTCGGTCTTCCATCCGCGCTTGCCGCCATGATATACCCGGATCCTATCCAGTAGTTCCAGCTCAACATCCCTGGTCTGAACTGTCTGTTTGTAGTTAAAGTTTTGTGCTTCCATGCCTCGTCAGCCCACAGATCCATGACCTTCATCCCCATATTGTCAGCCGCGTCGTCATCCCTGCCATACTTGGGCGCCCTGTTCTTTGCCCTGGCCTGAAGCATTTCATGCCCTGTCCAGTTATCTCTGAGCGCCTCGACAAGCTCCTTCATGGAGCATTCTTTTTTATCAAAAACCAGATACTTTATGGCAAGCAGAGAATCCACGGTGGTGGCAAAGGTAACACCCTCCAGGGTGGTAAAATTCAGCTCCGCTCCTCCCTGTGTGATGTCGAGTCCATTCTCGGCGCACCCCTTTACGAGGCAGGACAGGTATGGGGTAGGGCAGTACCTGGCCCTTACGGACTCTGTCGCCTCGTACAGCTCTGCGCATTTGCTTACAATATAGGCGGTTTGTCTGCTGTAGGCCTTCCAGAACTCGTCCCATGACTTGAATGTGGAGGGATCTCCGGTGGAGGGACCATCCTGCCGGATCTTTTCCTGTTTGCCTGTGATGGGATCTACTGCGGGTATCAGGTCTTTCCCGCCTGTCAGGGCTAGCTCAACCGCCTTCAGGAGGTTGATGTTGTTGTCTACCGTTCCTGATCGGTCATTGCCTACCATGGTGTTTTCAAGACATCCGACGGACGCGTAATCGTGGACGTTATCTTCATTTATAAGGTCTTCACACCCCGCTCTTTTCGCTTCACGCATCATTCCGGCCATGGACCTCTCGTCGAAGTTAAGCAGGAAGGGAGCCCCCTGGCTGGTGGAGATCATGTCAACTACCTTGTCCAGAAGCTGTTCGGGACTGTTTTTGTGGAGTCGGACGTTGGGTTTAGGCTCCAGTAAGGGACTCATTTCGTCTATGACCTCAAGGATAGCGTAAGTAAGGTCATTGGTCATGTCCAGACCGCCTTTCCCCATGCCCGATATGTTGAGCAACTGGCCATACCCCGCCGTGATGCCCTGGTTCCCTCCCAGACGTATCATGGCGTCGTAGGCGTAGTTGGCACGCACCCAGAAGCATTTCAGGATTTCCTTTCCGGATTCTCTGTCCATGCCGGAAGAGAGGGAGTGTTCCCAATAGGGAAGAAGATACTGATCTAACCTTCCGAAAGACACTCCCGGTCCGGGGTAGTTCTCATCGCTCATGACCAGCATATGAGTCAGCCACAGGGCCTGGACGGCCTCCCAGAAGGTTGTTGCCGGCTCCCAGGGGACCCTGTCCAGATTACCGGCCATACTGCCCAGTTCGGTCTTTCTTTCGGGATTGTCTTCCTTATCTGCCATATCTCTGCACAGGGAGGCGTACTTTGCTGCCAGTTCACGAGGCATGGTTGCAGCCGTTATCATGGCCCTTATCTGGGCACCTTTTTTAGTTTTCTGTTCCTTTTGGGTAAGCGCGTCAAATGCCGCCTGCATGTTGGCGTGTATCCCCTTCCACCCGATACGCAATACCTTCTCGTATCCGGGTATAATATGCCCACTGGTGGCCCCGGCGTTTCCATATCCCCGGTTGTAAAACCAGTTCAGTTTTGCGCGGGCACCGTTCCTGCCATACATGAGCTTGTCCCTCCGGGCGGTCTCTTCCCTTGTCCAGCACTTGGATGCCTGAATATTGAAACGGGCTCCGGCGATGAGGTCCCCCGGAAGTATCTCCTGCGGCAGGTGGTTTACCATAACTTCTTTTATAAACCACGCCCTTCTCTCAGGAAGACTCCACGACCAGAAGTCTTCATTAAGTTCGACCGTTTGGGCTGCCTGGATGAATGAAGCCTTGAATGTGTTGTGAAATGCGTAGGTTTCCGGAACTATGTAAAATGTTGTTTCATCGTATTGTACGTCCCAGGGCTCGCCTGTCCCCCATGACGTGAACTCATTGTTCCACGGTCGTTCCATTCCCCTAAAATAATAATTCCTGAGCCATTCGATTCTTGGAGAGAGATTACCCGGTTTCTTGATCGGATATTGTGTTTTCCCTGCTGCCGATGTGTCCATTGCGACCTCCTTCATAATCGTACTGAACGATAAGATGATTAACTCTGGAAATCAAGCATAAAATCCTGGTATGGCTCCAAAATAGTGAGGACATCTCTTTTTAAACAGATATAGACTTGATTGTAGGTATGTCATCCTTTTCCCTTCTCCTCGCCGCATTAAATCAGCAGCCTCATTGATATGAAGAAAAGGACGGGGTAATATTCCCCCACAATTGGGGCAATATTACCCGGCAATGAACCGTGAAATGCCACCCTTGTATTGCGTTTCACGTCATATCAAATAGTTGTGACTATGGTATCAAAATTGCACTATCAGGTCTAAGTAGAAGACGAAACCGGGATAAGGAGGATTCAAAATGGGGAACAATTTTGGCAATGCCTATCAGCCGCGCCCCGTGTCAATCATTAGAACACTGCCTCAAATAGATGAGCACAGGTTATTTCAGTTGAAGCTTGAAGATGGTAGCTCATGGAAAGATTTTGGTCATCAGCCGGGGCAGTTTGTTGAAGTTTCCATTTTCGGCAAGGGAGAAGCGCCGATAAGCATTTCCTCTCCGCCTACGAGGCTTGATGCCCTTGAGATTTGTGTACGTCGCGCCGGGAAGGTGACTAATGCGCTCTTCGAAATGGAAAAAGGATCTCATCTGTATATCCGCGGACCCTACGGCAGAGGCTTCCCTGTTGAGACCCTTAAAGGGCATAAGGTTCTTCTCATTGCAGGTGGTCTGGGCCTTGCTCCCCTGAGGTCGCTCCTCCTGTACCTCCTCGATAAACGTGACGAGTTTGATGAAATTACCCTTATGTATGGGACCAATAATCCCAACAATGTGCTCTTCAAATATGAACTTCTCGGATTTTTTGACCGGGACGATATCAAGTATCTCTACAGTGTCGACAGGGATGAGGAGGGTATCTGGAAGCAGTATGTGGGTGTTGTGACGGGACTCTTTGACCAGGCGGAACTTTCGCCTCACGATACCTACGCCGTTTTGTGCGGGCCTCCTATCATGTACAAATTTGTTCTTAAAAGACTACTCTCTCTGGGCTTTCCCAAAGACCATATATATATGTCGCTTGAAAGAATGATGAAGTGCGGCATCGGAAAATGCGGGCACTGTGCCATCGGGGACAAATACTGCTGCACCGACGGGCCGGTTTTTCCCTTCACGGAGCTTGAAAAAATAAAGGAGGCAATCTGACCATGGCGAAAACCCTCTCTGTATGTCCCTTTTGCGGTTGCGGCTGTAATTTCTATCTTATTACGAGTGGTGAAAGGGTGATCGGTGTTGAGCCGAGCCCCGGAAATCCCATTAACAAGGGAATGCTCTGTGCAAAGGGATGGAACTCCTATGAATTCATTAATTCACCCGACAGATTGACAATGCCCCTTGTAAGGAAAGGCGGGGAACTCACCGAGACTACCTGGGATGAGGCGCTTGATACCGTTGCCGGAAGATTGAATGGTATAAAAAAGAAACACGGACCCGATTCGCTCGCCTTCCTCTCCTCGGCCAAGGTGACCAATGAGGAGAATTATGCCTTCATGAAGATGGCTCGCGCCGTTTTTGGTACGAACAATGTCGATCACTGTGCACGGCTCTGACACAGTGCGACGGTGGCCGGTCTGGCTGCCACCTTTGGTTCGGGAGCGATGACCAATTCCATAGTTGAAGCGGAAGATGCTGACCTTTTCTTTATTATAGGTACCAATACAACGTCACAGCATCCCCTTATAGGGTCACGGATTATTAACGCAAAGGAGCGGGGCGCAAAGATTATACTTGCCGACCCCCGCAAAATACAACTTGCCGATTTTGCCGATATTCACCTCAGACATAATATCGGCACCGATGTGGCGCTCCTCAACGGCAT
>JAFDAR010000067.1 GCA_019313735.1 Deltaproteobacteria bacterium
CCGGATAAAGGCTGAAGACCTGATGGTCCTTCGCCTGTTTTCCGTTACAGCGGCAATACGCGCCATCATTGAAACTGTCTCGACAGGATATTTTCCTATCGCAGTCTCTTCGGAAAGCATAACAGCATCTGTCCCGTCAAGGATAGCATTGGCCACATCGGTGGTCTCGGCCCGTGTAGGCCTTGTACTTTCCACCATAGATTCCAGCATCTGTGTCGCCGTGATAACAGGACGGCAGGCAATATTTGCCTTCCTTATCAGTTCTTTCTGCAGCGCCGGAACCTCTTCAATGGGTACTTCTACCCCGAGGTCTCCTCTCGCAATCATCAGGGCGTCAGCCGCCTTCAGAATATCATCAATATTATCCACAGCGCCGGCCCTCTCAATCTTGGCCACTGCATATATCTCCTTGCCTTTTTTTCGGGCGAACTCCCTTGTACGCTCTCAGTTCAAGATCTTTTTCTGTCGGAGAGTCCTCAAAGAGGCGTGCCCCTGGAAGATTCAGCCCCTTTCCTGAAAGCAGCTGGCCTCCCGAAACGACCCTGCAGGCAACTTCGCTTTTCTTTACCTCAATGACCTCAAGTTCGATAAATCCATCGTTGAGATAGATTACACTTTTCGGATGAACACTTTCGGTAAGCCTCCTGTAGGTCACCGGTATAAGATTGGCTGTTCCGTGGATCTTCTCTGTTGTAAGCGTTACAATACTCCCCCGTTCGAGGGAAATGGGTTCATTCTCAAGAATGCCCACCCTTATTTTCGGTCCCGGAAGATCAACGAGGACAGGAACTATCCGGTTAACACTCGCTGCAGTTGAGCGGATAAACTCTATATCTTTTTTGTGGTCTTCGGGTGTTCCATGGGAAAAATTAAGACGAGCGATACTCATACCGCTTTCCAGCATATCCCTTAGAACATTTTCGAAATGCGACGACGGGCCTATCGTACAGATAAGCTTTGTCTTGCAGCGTGGCAGTGAAAGTTTCATAAGAAAGTGGCTCCTGACTGTTTGAGAGGATTATAATGAAGAATACTGCGTAGCGCAACTACTCAGATACCAGACACCAATCTGTGTTTTTGCCGCATGGGACAGAAGAAGCTTTTATCTCCCTTACACATGACAAACTTTTTACGCATTCGTCAACATCTTGACTGCTGGAAATATCAATCAGGAAAATCAAGGGTTGCCGGCATTGATTGTATGCGTTTCCCGTAAAATACGCTGGCAAGCCGATTGAATTTTTCCGGAGAATCGGTGGAAAAAAACGCCCGTGTGCCTTCTCTGGAGAGTCTCTCCTCTGTCTCCGGGTGTCTGGCCAGATAATCCCTCAGTTTGTCTGCAATGATCGGCCCCTGGGTAAGGATTTTCACATGGGGAGGGGTGTGTTTCCTAAATGCTTCATAGAGTATCGGATAATGGGTGCATGAAAGAAGTATCATGTCTATCTCGCCCTCCTGAGCAAACAGACTGGCCAGATATTCGGATACAACCACATCAGAATGTTCTTCGTCCTGTTTTCCAGCCTCTATTATCGGCACCAGGAGTGGACAGGCCTGATAGAATATTTTGGCTGAGGGGTCAAGTTTTTCAAGTTCTTCCGTGTAGATCTTCGACTTGACAACCCCTTCTGTGGCAAGGATGCCCACCTTCTGGCACCTCCTGTCCACCAGTCCCTCGGCCGATGGTCTGATCACACCAAGCACCTTCCTGTCGGGATATGCACCCGGCAGAAATTCCTGCTGGATCCTTCTCAGTGCCCCCGAAGACACAGTATTGCAGGCGATGATGACCAGGAGGCACCCCTTCTTGAAGAGAAAATTCGCGGCCTGGATGGTGTACTCATACACTGTTTCCTGTGAGCGTCCCCCATAGGGAACCCTCGCATTGTCACCGAGGTACAGATAATTGTACTCCGGCAGCTCCTGAACAACACTCTTCAGTACCGTCAATCCACCGAAACCTGAATCAAAAAAACCTATCATAATCGTTTCTCCCTTCAAGAAGTTCTAATATCACAGCCTCTGACAATATTCAAAATAACCCTTGACAGGCATTATTTAATCTACTATATTCGCGGGCTTTCATATCAAAAGATAACTACTGACCCCCATATGGCAAACCGCCGTCAGGGGGTTATTTACTGGAGACTATCTCATAACTATTGCCATACACAGGGAAAGCAGGAATGGACGACAAAAAAGTAAGAAACATAGGCATCAGCGCTCATATTGACTCGGGCAAGACAACGCTGACAGAAAGAATTCTCTTTTATACAAAACGCATTCACGCAATTCATGACGTAAAGGGGAAGGACGGCGTTGGAGCCACCATGGACTCCATGGAGCTCGAGAAGGAGCGCGGCATCACAATAGCCTCGGCGGCAACATTCTGCGAATGGAAAGGGCATGAGATTAACATAATCGATACTCCCGGCCATGTCGATTTCACAGTAGAGGTTGAACGTTCCCTCAGGGTGCTCGATGGAGCTGTCCTTGTCCTGTGCTCAGTGGGTGGTGTGCAGTCACAGTCGATTACAGTCGATCAGCAGATGAAACGTTATAAGGTCCCGTGCGTTGCTTTTATAAACAAGTGCGATCGCAGCGGCGCAAATCCTTCCCATGTCATCGACCAGCTCAGGGCAAAACTGGGACACAACGCGGTTGCCATACAGATACCCATTGGGCTCGAAAATAATTTTCAGGGAATTGTAGACCTGGTTTCAATGAAAGCGGTCTATTTTGACGGTGAGAATGGAGAGGATGTTCGTGTTGAGGAGATACCGGACACTCTCACGCAGGAAGCCATCGCTAAGAGGGAAGAGCTGATCGATGCCGCCTCAATGTTTTCAGATGAACTCACTGAAGCCACCCTCGAAGAACGAGAGATTCCGGAAGAACTTCTTATAAGCGCCCTGCGCAAGGGAACACTTATGCGGGAAATAACACCGGTTTTCATGGGGTCGGCTTACAAGAACAAGGGTGTTCAGTCTCTGTTAGATGCTGTAACACAACTGCTTCCATGCCCCTCTGATATGAAAAATGAAGCCCTTGACATGGACAATGCTGAGAAATCTGTCATCCTCTCATCCAACCCTGAAGACCCGTCAGTGGCTCTTGCATTCAAACTGGAAGACGGTTCCTACGGCCAGCTTACCTACATCCGAGTATATCAGGGTTCCATCGCAAAGGGATCCACCATAGTAAATGCCCGCACAGGGAAGAAGGTCAAGGTTGGGCGCGTTGTCCGCATGCATGCCGATCAGATGGAAGACATGGATGCCATTCCCGCGGGGTACATCGGGGCACTTTTTGGTATTGACTGTGCATCGGGCGACACCTTTACGTCGCCGGGAACCACGCTGACCATGAGCTCCATGTTTGTCGCCGATCCGGTAATTTCTCTGTCCATCTCCCCGGTAGACAACCAGTCACAGGTAAATATGTCCAAGGCCCTGAACCGCTTTACCAAAGAAGACCCCACCTTCAAGACCTACGTCGATGATGAAACAAAAGAAACCATTATTGAAGGTATGGGCGAACTGCACCTGGAAATCTACGTTGAGCGAATGAGGCGTGAGTATGGGGCCGAAGTTGAAATCGGCAATCCCAGGGTCGCATACCGTGAAACGATTACCAGAAAAGCGGAGTTTAACTACACGCACAAGAAACAGACCGGGGGGTCGGGACAATACGGCCGGGTCGCGGGATATATGGAGCCCGTTACGGAAACAGACTTTGAGTTCGAAAATAAGATTACCGGAGGAGCTATCCCCACACAGTTCATCTCTGCATGCGAGAAGGGGTTCCGTGCGTGCATGGCAAAAGGTCCCCGAATGGAGTTTCCGGTAACCGGGATAAGGGTGGTTATTAACGATGGAGCATCGCACAGCGTGGATTCTTCAGAGATGGCATTTCAGGCGGCAGCACGCGGCGCATTTCGAGAGGCTTATGCCAAGGCCAAAGCCGTCATCCATGAACCCATCATGAAGGTTGTTGTTGAAACACCGACCAAATTCCAGGGTCCCGTTATGGGCCTTTTAAACCAGCGTCGCGGAATGATTGTCGGCGCGCAGGATGATGGACCCATGTGTGTGATTGAAGCACAAGCGCCGCTGGCAGAGATGTTCGGATTCTCGACTGTCCTGAGATCGGCAACACAGGGGCAGGCCCAGTTCACCATGGAATTCGCGCTCTACAAACTTGTTCCCCAGTCAATCGCGGAAGAGCTGGCTGAAAAGGCGGCGAAGGCAAAGAAGGGTATATAACAGAATAGGCTATAGGCTTTAGGCTGAAGGCTAAAGGGAAGGTATAGAAACATGATAATGCTAAAAAAGGATCTCATCACCAGACATCCCCTCGGACTACAGGGAGATGAAACAGATATTATCTCAAAGGGTGAATTCGGCGCGGTTCTTTCACGGGCTGGCGTAGGCAAGACCGCCTTCCTGGTCCAGCTTGCCATTAACACCATGCTGAGGAATAGAAACGTCCTTCATATAAGCATGAATGATCCTGTTGATAAGATTACATTATGGTACAAAGAACTGTTCCTCCATCTTGCGCAACGCCACGCCGTTGAGGAGGCAAGCCAGCTCTGGGAATCTCTGCTGCCACACAGGTTTATCATGACCTTCAAGGTCGCTGGTTTCAGCGTGCCAAGGCTCAGGGAAAGGCTGGCAGATCTCACCGGGCAGAATATATTCCACCCTGACATGGTTATTGTTGACGGACTTAAGTTTAACGAATCAACAAAAGAATGTCTTGCGGATTTGAAGAGCCTTGCCGGGGAACAATCATTTCACGCGTGGTTCAGCGTGCATACCCATCGCGATGAAGAAACTCCTCAGGATGGTATTCCGTCTCGACTTATAGACATCGAGGATCTGTTTGATATCGCGCTACAGCTCCAGCCCGCGGAAACAGATATCCATATAAAGCCCCTGAAGGGGCCGTCAAAAATTATCTCCGGCCTGACTCATCTTACCCTGGACGCATCAAGCATGCTCATAAAGTAGGGAAGTTTTTCTCTTAGAGCATCTTGGTGTCACCCACTTAAAGTGAGATCACACCCCTTTTCCGACAGACACCTTCCTTTTTCGGCAACCATTCTCTATTTCAACAGTTCCCTCGATATTACCAGTTTCAATGATGCGGGCAGTTAGTTCTTGTGCGGCACACCCAATGATTGACAAGATATTTTACTACACCCCAAAGAGCTTTTAAAATAACTATTTCTATTGCCCAGCAGGACGGTTTGAAGTAATTGGTAGACTTCATATAAGCCATAGGAGAATAATATATGAGATATCCGGCATTTTTTATCACATTGATCCTCCTTGCTTTTCACTGTTTATGTCCACACTCTTGTTTCCCCGAAGAAAATATCGGGATGCTCAAGACACAGGGGATTACTGTGTACTTCGCGAAGCCGCTTGAAGCTCCGGCCAGGGAAATTCTATCGATCTATCCTGAAGTTAAAGGAGAACTCGAAGAGATGTTAGGCTGGCAACTGGGATACAGGCCCAATGCTCTTCTGATCAAAGATCGAGACAGATTTGAAAAGATGACAGGCAGCAGCCTTTTTGTGAGCTGTGTCACCTGATTCTCCATCACCACATTAAAGATGGCAACCTGCCCCGGTGGCTTGACGAGGGCGTTGCGCAATGGTCAAGCGACGGGATGGCGGAAATAATTATGAAGAGCGACCGGTTCATTCTCAACAGGGCTGTCCTGACACGCCGCTATATTTCCCTGGAAGATTTACGCCATTACTTTCCCCGGGACAAAAACGCTCTTCTGCTCGCGTATGAGGAAAGCAAGAGCATTGTCGAATACATAATCAGAGAATACGGAACCGGAAGAATGCTCTGGATTCTGTATGATTTGGAAGACGGTCAGGATCTCAATGCCGCCATTTCAAACAGGCTTTACATTTCGCTGCACGAACTGGAAGCTCAGTGGCACAAGCACCTGAGACAACAGATTTCCTGGCTTTTGTTTCTAAATGCCTATTTCTATCAGATCCTCTTTTTTCTTACGGCTATTTTACTCAAATCTTTCAGTCTAAGAAATTAATTCGAGACTGACCCTGCTTTCCCTCAGGGCGTACAAAGGCAAACTTTTTTCTTCGAGTCAGTAATTCCAATCCGCGTGGGTTATCGGTAAACGATTCAATTCATCTTTATAGAATCGCCACTTTGGGATGAACCCGGTCATCAGCGCGATGAATCTGTCGTTGTGTTTTCTTTCCAACAGGTGAGCCATTTCATGCACAACGATATATTCCAGACATTTTGCCGGCTTCTTGGCCAATTCCAGATTCAACCAGATTCGTTTAGCCTGCCGGTTACAGGTACCCCATCTTGTTTTCATTTTTTTAATCCCAAACTCATTGACCTGAACATTCATCTTCTTTTCCCACTTCTCTATAAGTGCCGGCACTGTCTCTTTCAGTTTCAGTCTGTACCACTCATCTAAAATAGATTTCCTTTTTACCGCGTCTGTTTCAGGTCTTACGTAGAGTTCAATAGAACTATGTTTTAAAACCACTTTTGGAGCGGCATTTTGCTCAGGTAATGGGTTTCCCTGTTTATAAACTCCCTTTGTGCTTCCCTTTCCTGATTTCTCAGTCTGGTCTGTTGTTTTTTTATCCAGCCCAGTTTTGAAATGACAAACACACGAATAGTGGCCAGATTCATTCTATTAGGTGCTGAAATTCTAACCCTGCCTGCCGGTGGATAAACGCTCAGGTGAATGTTCTTGATGTTTTTTTGCACCACATCAACAGTAATATTGCCTATTTTCAACTGTGCCATATCAGTATTCTATCTGTTGTTTTATGATCGGGGAAATTCTTTGCAATTCAGGGGGCAGCATATCTATTTCCCGAAAAAAAGCAGCAACAATATGCACACTGTCGCCTGAATTGAAATACTGGTTTGTTTCTTCCTGTAAGCATTAGGTGTGATTCTTACGGGGCACCAATAATTACAAGTGGTAATATGTAAATATTTTGATAGCAAAAAACAAGATTCGGCACCAAATGTTACTTTATTTCTCCCACCACCTGGCTTGGAGATGACGCCGTCCTTTATCGCGCGCACACTGTATCCGGCATCAACGGGAAATGTTTTATCCCCCTTTATTGCCTTCACATCGACAACGCCCTCAAGCACTATCAACTCCGACCCTGCCTTCTCATCTTCAAAAACCAGGAATTTTGTGCCTCGAACGGCTCCACTGAAGCCTGACGTGCGAACTAAAGGGGTCGGTAACAGCGGCCACAAGGAAAGTGGATCCTGGGGAGAGTAGCCGCCTTTCCGTGCTTTCTTCATGCGTTCCTGCAATTTTTCATGCTCTTCCACCAGCTTGCCCACCACTTCATCTTTAACCAGTGCGGCGTCGGATTTGTACCGGCTAATTTTATCCTCCATCATCTTTTGATATTCATCAAGTTTATCCACACCAATATAGATTTTGCCCTTAATCATGTTTACGATCTGCGTCCCCTGGCTATCTTCCTCCATCCTGAACCTGGAATACTCTCCAAGTTTCAGAGTTCCCCTGCCATCTAAAAACTGCATTTCGACACTGCTGTTTCCATAAGTCCATATCTCATCCCCGGGCTCGAGGAAGGCCGCCCGGTTATCATCAAGATTTATTGATTCATTGAGCCTCTTTGAAAAGATGGTGGCCCTGCCCGTGCGGCCTGTCACCACGGAGCGTATCTCAGCCTTTACGGCCAACTGTTTTGCCAGCAGGTTGCGGACATTGGCAAGGGCGACCTCCACCCGTTTTTTCCTGAGCGCCGCCGAGTTCTTCAACTCCTCGTTTTTTAGTTTTGCTTGCGTTGCCTTTGCCAATGCACTCCCAGCAATCATTTCAGCCTTCACGTCGCCTTTTTGCCGAGCCAGCCTTATGATGTTTTCAGATTTCCTGATAGTGCTGTCGCATTTCTGTATTTCACTTTTGTGTCTTTGAAGATCGGCTATGGCATTATCCCTCATCCTTTCCAGTTTGAAGATCACACCAAGAAGCCAGTTTCCTTTTTCGACCTTTGTCATCTGCGCTTGGGCACTGGTGATACAGAAAAAGACGGCAACAAAAAGCGTGAAAAATGTTACATATTTTTTTGTCATTCCTTATTCCCCCTTTTCCATCATGAACTCCCATTTATAAATCTGGTCCTTGGCGGCCCTGGCGTTTGGCGCCTCGGGGGCAAGGTTGAGATAGGTCTTCATGTTGCGAATCGCCTGGGAAAATCTTTTCAATTCCCCATAGATCATGGCAGTGTTGAAATAGAGTTTTGCGATGTAAGGAGCCGCCCGCACTGCTTTTCGGTACTGTTTAGCGGCTTCTTCAAACTTCCCCTGCTTGGTCAGCACATCGCCCCGCAGGGCATATTTTCGCGCCTCTTCGGGAAGCTCGGAAAGTTTCGGATCTGTTTCCATTATCGCCGATATTTCCGAGAATACTTTTTTTGATTCCTGATCATCAGAAACCTTCAGCGCATTGCCAAGTTCATTGAGGGCTTCTTTGTATCGCCCTTGTACCTTCAAGCTGCTGGCATTTTGAACCTTAGATGCAATAAAGGGCTTGAAAGCCTCCAGCAGAACAGTCCTGTCGCTCCAGAGAGGAACATTCTTTGGAGACAGCTTCTCTTCAGGTATTGCTGTGTAAATCTCAACCGCTTTATTAAAATCTCCCTTTTTGGCATGGGCCGTGGCTTCAAAAATGCGGGCATAGACATTATCTTTCATCTGTGACAGCAGTTTGATAGCTTCATCATATTGCCCCTGGTCAAGGTAGGCTGCGCCGAGGGCAAGTTGTGCCCATACATAAGATGAGTCAAGCGAATAAGCCTGTTTCGCGTCTTTGAGGGATTCCTGTTTTTTCCCTATATGCCTTAAGCTGTAGCTTCTAAGGCTAATGTCTGATGATGCCTCCTTCAGGAATACTTTTTCTCTTATAACCGCAATCTCAAGGTTTTTTTTGGTATCTTTCCGCTTAATCGAAAATACCACTTTTGTCCCTTCCTGGCCCTTTATGGCTGAAATTACATCATTAAGCTTCCACTTTTTTGTGCGTTTTCCATCAATCTTACTAATTTTGTCTCCTGCCTTTATGCCTGCCCTTTTTGCGGGAGATGGGTCGAATACCGATGTTACTACAAGATAATTTTCTACAATTTGAATCTCTGCCCCAATCCCTCCAAAACTCATCAAGGAAATGGTTTTATCAAAGGCATCAAGGGCATCGTCGTATTTACCTTGATTGCAGTAAGCATAGGCAAGATTTGAGAGATATATTGTGTTGTTTGGTCGCAGGGACACAGCTTTTTTGTATTGTTCTGCAGCCCCTGCATAATCCCCGCTTCTGAACAATAAATATCCCCAACGGTTGTAATAGGTAGGATCTTTAGGGTCTAATTCTATTGCCTTTTTATAAGCCTTATTTGCATTTTTATATTGTTTGGTTTTAAAAAACGCGCAAGCCAACTCGAAATGAGCAACCTCATTGGTAAAATCCAGTTCTATTGCCCTTCTTCCAGCTAGGATCGCATCATCATATTGATTGAGTTTATTATAGCATTGAGCTAAACGCGAAAAAGTGGGTGAGTTGGTAAGGCCCTTCGCTATTGCTTTTTGATACCAGACAACAGCGTCTTTATATTGACTTTTTTCCTGGTATGAGAGCCCGAGCCAGTCATAATTATTTGGGTCATTCGGATCCTGCTCAATCGCTTTCTTGAATTGCTCAATAGCCGCATCATAATTCCCAGCTACACGATAAGCAACTCCACTTTGGTGATAAGTTCGAGTATATATATCAGTTGCGCAACCTGACACAATAATGGCAATAGCAATAACAAAAAAATATTTTAAGTGCTTCATCATTTATATCCTCCTAATTTGCCCCGGTTTTCGGCTGGATTTTCTTTTGGATCTCCTGCAATTCCGTTATTGTCTGCTCTTTCTGCTTAGAAAGAGCTTGTTTAGCGTCGGTCGCTGTTTGAATCTCGTTCTTAGATTCCTGAAGCAGTGCCTGGGCCGCAGCCAGCAGTTTGTCGTCTTCCTGTTTTTCCTGCGGTTTTTTGGCCAAAGCGGCAGACTTTTGGATTTCGGAAATTTTTTGCTCGGCCTGCCGTTTCTTTTCTTTGGCCTGCGTAATTTTTTTGTCTGTTTCCTTCAATTTTATCTTAATATCCTTAAGTTTCTTGGCGTCCCGCTGAACTGTTTTAATCATGCCCTCGTAATAGGCCGCCGTTTTCTGATTCGAGACAGGCTGAACTCTAACCGGCTTAGGAACTTTCGGCACGTTCGGCAAATCAGCAAACTGGCACCCACGGTCGGTCATCTGCCCTGCCATGACCTTTTGCGCCTGCTGGTTCAGGTATTCCGCCTTTTTATCATCGCCGTCGTTCGCGGCGTCGGCCGCGGCCTGCGAAAAATACTTCGCACACGAAGCCCTCTTCATCGGAGACAGGCTGGACGTGTCATATCTGCCGCTGCCTATAGGCTGCAGTTCGTTGGCCGCAAGATCCAGGTTGCCTTTACTAAACCCTTCCAAGCTGCCGCCCGAAATCGGCGCCATACTGAGAGAGCCGCGGGATCCAACCGGATCAAGCTCGGCAAACACCTTTTTCCCTTGCTCCTCTTTCTTGCGTTGCTCCTCTATCTTTTGCCTGTGAGCCTGATTTTTTAGTTCATTCCACCTTGCAAGTGCCGCTTGCCGCTCTTTTTCTTTTTTTATCGCCGCCTGTTTCTGCTGCCACAGAAGTTTCTGCTGGGCGTGAGTATCATTTTGCTGGGACGAGGGATTTAATATATTTCCCAAGATTGCCCCCACCATATTGTTTAAGAGAAACTGTTTTGCCCCGGCCTCAGTGTTTATGTTTCC
>JAFDAR010000068.1 GCA_019313735.1 Deltaproteobacteria bacterium
ATATATATATCATTTGAGGGAAGGGGTTGTTCAAGTGGGTAGAGATATATATGCAGGTTTGATCGGTTTTGGAACTATCGGCACAGGTGTTGTAAAATTGTTGAATGAAAATGACGAGCTGATCCTGAAACGCCTGGGCGCGAGGCTTGTTATCAAAAAAATAGCGGATGTCGATATTGAAACCACGAGGCCGGTACATGTCGAAAAAGAGCAACTCACGACGGACGTAAATGAGATCCTGACAGACCCGGATATCTCCATTGTTGTGGAACTGGTGGGAGGCTGCACCCACGCGAAGACGTTTGTGCTGGAGGCTATACGAAACGGGAAACATGTGGTTACCGCGAACAAGGCACTCCTCGCTAATTATGGGGATGAGATATTCACCGCCGCCGATGACAAAAAAGTCAATATAGGCTTTGAGGCAAGCGTAGGGGGGACGATCCCCATTATAAAGACATTGAAGGAAAGCCTCGCAGGTAATAACATTGAATCCATTTTCGGAATCATGAATGGAACATGTAATTACATACTGACGAACATGACCAGAGATGGCAAAGACTTCGACTCGGCGCTGAAAGACGCGCAGGATCTCGGATTTGCCGAGGCGGATCCGACGTATGATATCGAGGCCGTCGATACAGCGCACAAACTCGCGATAACGCTGTCCCTGTCCTATGGCAAACGTGTGGTCCTGGATGATATCTACAGAGAGGGAATATCAAAAATAAGTCAGCAGGACATAGAATTTGCCAGAGAGCTGGGATATACCATCAAACTTCTCGCCATCGCGATCAGAAGGGGCGATATCATAGAGGCGCGGATACATCCGACCATGATACCTTTTGACCACATACTGGCCAGCGTCAACGGAAATTTCAATGCCTTCCATCTGATCGGCGATGCCTCTGATTCAGTGTTTCTTTACGGCCAGGGCGCCGGTATGATGCCGACAGCGAGTGCGGTAGTAGGTGACATGATAGATATATCAAGGGATATCATGGCTGGAGTATGGAAGAGGGTTCCGCTTCGTTCCTACAGGGAAAACCAGATCGAGGATATCGATCTACTCGGAATGGATGATGTCGCGACAAATTATTACTTCAGATTTTCAGCGGTTGACCGTCCGGGGGTGCTCTCCGCGATATCGGGGATCCTGGGAGCTCACAACATAAGCATATCTTCTGTCATTCAGAAGGAAAGAAAACTTGACAGAGACGCGGTGCCGGTTGTCGTCACAACATATAAGGCAAGGGAAAAAGATGTTCAAATGGCGCTGGAAGAGATAGACAGGCTTGACGTTGTGTTTGGAAAAACAACATTGATCAGGATCGAGGATGACGCGCTGAGATGAAATATATTGTTTTGCTGGGCGATGGAATGGCGGATTATCCCCTACCTGAACTGGGAGGGAAGACCCCCATTGAATTCGCCGACACACCCAATATGGATAGAATAGCGGGCGGGGGTACTGTAGGGCTGATCGATACGATTCCCACCGGATTTACACCCGGAAGTGATGTGGCGAATCTGTCTGTGCTGGGATATGATCCGAAAAAGTACCATACCGGGCGCGCGCCTCTGGAAGCGGCGAGCATGGGTGTGAACCTGGCCCCCGATGATGTGGCCTTTCGCTGTAATCTCGTAACCTTCGGTTCAGCTGGGGGTAAGACCATAATAGAAGATTTCACTTCCGGCCATATAACATCTGAAGAAGCATCTCTGATTATAGACAGTCTCAACAGGGAACTTGCTTCGCCGGTTATAGATTTTCATCCCGGAGTCGGATACAGACACCTGATGGTCTATAAAGGTGGTCCTGTCTCGCTGGAGACGACTCCCCCTCACGATATCGTTGGAAAGCCCATTGGGGGCTGGCCCCCCAAAGGAAAAGGATCAGAAGAAATCAGCAGTCTCATGGAGCGTTCGCGCGATATATTGAAAAATCATCCTGTAAACATCGCGCGTGCGTCGAAGGGAAAAAAAACCGCCGATTCAATCTGGTTGTGGGGAGAGGGGAGGGCACCCAGGATGGAACCCCTGACTGCCCGATATGGTGGCATAAAGGGCGGTGTCATATCTGCTGTCGATCTCATAATGGGGATTGGAATCTATGCGGGCCTCGAAACCCTCCACGTTGAGGGCGCTACCGGTTATACAGACACAAACTACAGAGGAAAGGCAGACAGGGCCCTCGAATACCTCAGGGACGGTGATTTTGTATTTCTCCATGTAGAGGCCCCTGATGAAATGGGACATGAGGGTGACATAGAGGGAAAGATAAAGGCCATAGAGGATTTTGATAAAAAGGTGGTGGGAACTGTACTGTCCGGAATAAACACCCTGGGGGACTTCAGGATTATTGTGTTGAGCGACCACCCGACACCGATAAGCCTGAAGACACATGTGTCGGATCCGAGTCCCTTTGCTGTGCTGTCTTCTATTGATGGAGAGAATGTTGCGACCGGTGTTACCTATAATGAAATGACAGCCAGAAATGCAGGCATTGTAGTTTCTCCCGGCTGTTTATTAATAGATTACTTTATGGGAGACTGGAGGAGATTTATTGAAGAAAAAAGGTGAGTTCAGGGTAAGAGTAATCTATGCCGATACAGATGCCATGGGCATAGTCTATCACGCCAACTATATAAAATGGTTCGAGGTAGGCCGGGCGGAGCTGATGCGCGAGGTTGGTATCGTTTATTCCGAACTTGAAGCCGCGGGATACAACCTGCCGGTAACAAAGATGGGGTGTCATTATCTTTTGCCTGCAAGGTACGATGATGTACTGGTGATTGAAACAGAGATAACCAGTATCAAGCGGGCCAGCGTGAGGTTTGATTATGTCATACGCGATGAAAAGAAAGAGCAGATTCTTGCCGAGGGATTTACGCTTCATCCCTTTACAAACAATGAGGGAAAGATAGTAAGGGTGCCGCATTATATATTGGATAAGATAAATGAAGCAACAAAAGGAGATCTTTAATGGCAGATAAGTTGACAAAGAAAGAATTGGAACAACCGGATGAATTTCACACCATTGGGTGGGAAATCATGCAGTACATATCCGAACACAGGAACAGGTTTTACGCGGCCGGGGTTGCTGTACTCCTCATCATTATCCTGCTTGGAGGGTGGTATTTCTACCGCGTAAATTATGAGAACAAGGCCGAGCGCATGTATTCGTCGGCGTATAATTCGTATTCTCTGCAGGGCAGCTCCAGCGATATGAAGGACGCGTATCTGAGCGCTGTGGGAATATACACTAATCTCGTAAAGGAATATCCCGGCAGCCGCGCGGCTACGCTTTCTTTTTATAATATGGGGAATATCTATTTTAATATCGGCGAGGTGGAAAAATCCATCGAGGCCTATAAGACATTCCTGAAAAGGTCAGAGAAACACGATATCCTGACCGCTCTTGCCTACTATGGGCTGGGCTATTGCTACGAAAAGAATAAGAATTATAATAATGCCCTGAAATCTTTCGAAAATTCTAACAGGCGCATACAAGGAACGCTATTTGAATCTATAAATTACGCCAACATGGGAAGGATATACGAAAAGATGGGCAGACAGAAAGAGGCGTTGGAATTTTATCGTAAGACTGCCCAAAAAACGAACGATCCCCTTATGGAAATGCTGGTGAAGAGCAGAATAGCGGCTCTCAGTTAGGTAATCGTTCACCGTTCACGGTTCACAGTTTACGGTTTTTCCAATAAACTATGCAACGATGAGTGAGGCCCAACGATTAAAGCGTTTTGGATATTTACTTCAACTCACAGTTTTTCCAACCGATAACCGTGAACCGTAAACCGTTGTTTAGAAAGGTTATAAATAACATGAAGCAATTGATGTCAGGGAATGAGGCAATAGCAAGGGGGGCGTATGAGCATGGCATTACCTTTGCCTCCGCGTATCCCGGAACCCCGAGCACCGAAATAATGGAGACATTTTCCAAATATGACGGTGTTTACGCCGAGTGGGCCCCGAATGAAAAGGTGGCCCTTGAGGTGGGAATAGGGGCGGCGCTGGGTGGCGCAAGGGCACTCGTGGTAATGAAGCATGTGGGCGTTAACGTTGCCGCCGATCCCCTCTTTACCGTGAGCTACACCGGTATTGAGGGAGGGTTGGTTATTATCAGCGCGGACGATCCCTCCATGCACAGCTCCCAGAATGAACAGGACAACAGGAACTACGCAAGATCCGCCAAAATCCCGATGTTGGAGCCTTCAGACAGCAGCGAAGCAAAGGAATTCATAAAGATCGCCTTCAGGATGAGCGAAGAATTTGACACGCCAGTCTTTCTGAGAACCACCACGAGGGTTTCACACTCCAAATCCGTTGTCGAGATGGAAGACCCGAAAGCCTGTGAGGAAAAAAGGGGCACCCGGTATGATCCGTCAAAATATGTGATGGTTCCCGCCAAGGCGAGACAGCGAAGGATTGAAGTTGAAAAGAGGATGGAGAGGCTCTTGGAGTTTGCGGAAACCTTTCCCGAAAACAGGATGGAGATAAATGATACAAAGGTAGGAATCATAACGGCCGGGATGCCTTATAACTATGCGAAAGACGTTTTCCCCGAATATTCCTATCTCAAGCTGGGCATGGTTCATCCCCTCCCTCGCGACCTGATCAGGGAATTTGCCTCGAAAGTGGAAAGATTATACGTTGCTGAAGAACTGGACCCATTTATTGAAGAACAGGTAAGAGCAATGGGTATAGATGTCGTCGGCAAGGAAGTATTTCCCTATACAGGTGAATTTGATCCCGGTATAGTGAAAAGAGCCATCACAGGCAATGAAGCGACGGGCGGCAATCTGCCAGGTCTCTCGCTGCCGCAAAGGCCTCCGAATCTCTGTCCCGGGTGCCCCCACAGGGGACTTTTTTATGTCCTGGGAAAGATGAAGGTGTTTGTAACGGGCGATATAGGGTGCTACACCCTCGCCTTTATGAAACCGCTTGAGGGTATAGGGTCTACCATCTGTATGGGGGCCAGCATAGGCATGGCGCACGGTATGGATAAAGCCCTGGAAGAGAAGGGAAAGGTTGTGGGAGTGATTGGTGATTCCACCTTTATCCACTCGGGCATCACGCCCCTTCTGAACATGGTCTACAACAGGAGCAATGCGGTTGTTGTCATATGCGACAACAGGACAACCGCCATGACCGGGATGCAGGAAAATCCCGCGACCGGCTTTACTCTGCAGGGCAAACCAACCAGGGCGCTCGATTTTGTCAAACTCGCAGAGGCACTTGGCCTGGATAACGTGAGGGTGATCGATCCCTTTGATATGAAGAACACGTCAAGGGCGCCATGCGCCCTGCTTGCCGTGAAACAAAAACTGCCCGGCAGGACACCGTTAAGAGTTGATCCGGACAAGTGTACCGGGTGCAAGGCGTGCCTTGGACTGGGATGTCCTCCGATCTCATGGAAAAGGTTTGAGGATATGGATATGAAGATAGAAAAAAAGACAAAAAAACAGGAGGGAATAGCCGTTATAGATTCCGCTCTCTGTAATGGGTGCACCCTGTGTCAGCAGTTATGCAGTGCGGGAGCCATAGAGGAGGTCGTGGAAAATGGATGAATCCGTGAGAAGCGTATTGCTGGTTGGCGTAGGCGGGCAGGGAACAATAATGGCAAGCGACATACTCTCCGCCGTCATGATTGGCGCTGGTTTTGACGCAAAGAAGAGTGAAGTGCATGGAATGGCTCAGAGGGGAGGGTGTGTAAGCAGTCACGTGAGATTCGGCTCAAAGGTCTATTCTCCTCTTGCCGGAAAGGGAGACGTCGATGTCCTGGTTTCTTTTGAGAAACTGGAGACCCTGAGATATCTTGAATACCTGAAGGCCGACGGGAAGGTGATTATAAATGAGGAAGAGATATATCCTCCGTCGGTAAATCTCGGAGAGGCAGAATACCCTCGTGATGCAATAGATTTTGTAAAGGAACACTTTAAGGATGTAAAGGTAGTGAATGCAACTGCCATGGCCCTCCGGTCGGGAGATAAAAGGATGGCCAACACCGTTATCCTTGGGGTGCTTTCTTCCTGGCTGGATATAGAAGTTGGCATATGGGAAGATGTTCTGAAAAAGAGCTTTTCCCCGAAGATACTGGAGGGGAATATAAATGCCTTCAGGTCGGGGAGGGGAGTATAGGCGAAGATGCGAAAGGTTGTAGACGGATTGTCCCTTCTCTTTCTGGCGGTTCTTGTGATGTTTCCCTGTCATGCCAGCGGGGATAGCCTGCGCGACTGTGAAAAGCAGTTCGAATTCGCGGAGAGCCTTTTTGAACAGGCCGATTTCTACAGGGCAATAGGTGAATATAAACGGTTGATATTTCTCTGTCCGGATGCGATGGCGCTCTGTGAGAAGGCGTATTTCAAGACAATGAAGCGCTTGTTACCTTCGGAGATATCGTTGAAACCGAAACCGGTGAGTACAGGGCAAGAGCAATCTACCAGAGCGCCCTCGTTCTCGTGGATATGGAAAAGTGGGAGAGGGCAGGGGAGATGTTTTCGCGGGTCCCGAGGGAAAGCAGATTGTACGACTCCGCAGGCGTTTTTGCGGCAGGTCTTGAGAATATCGGCAATATCCCCCATAAATCCCCCGCTGTTGCCGGGGCACTGGCTGCCATTGTACCCGGCGCCGGTCATCTGTACACTCAGAGACGAAGGGATGCCCTTGTCGCGTTCCTCCTCAACGGCGTGTTTATCTGGAGCGCCGTGGAACTGTTTAACGATGAAAAGTATGTCACCGGCGGCATAGTCACCTTTTTCGAACTGGGATGGTACAGCGGTAATATATACAGCGCCGTCAGCAGCGCCCACAAATTCAACAGGAGAACCAAAAAAGACTTTCTGCAGGGGCTTAGAGACAGGGCCAGCCTTTCGTATCTGCATGACAGTGATAATGCATGCAATTATCTTATGCTGAGTATGAGATTCTAATTATAACATGCTGAAATACAGACTAAATATTGCCATAGTCCTTGTGTGGCTCATTATGGGGGCATCTATCGGACTCGGCGATTCCTTTGAGCCGTGGGAATTTGATAGCCAACCGGTATCGACAATACCTTCACACGCCGTGGCAGATTCTAATCTACATCAACACGATATTTCGCTGTCATCCCGGATAGTTATGTGGGGCCTTAATTTCTTTTCGGAATATATATCGAAGGTGGATGGAGACAGGTGTGCCATGTATCCCACCTGTGCTTCATACAGCCGCCAGGCAGTAAGAAAACATGGATTCTTTATGGGTATTACCATGACGGCGGACAGGCTTATCCATGA
>JAFDAR010000069.1 GCA_019313735.1 Deltaproteobacteria bacterium
CAAAACCTCTGATAGTCATCTCTGCCTCCTTTTCCCATAAATCAATAAGAAAAACAGACAGATGATGACTAATAACCTATATACTGTCAACCATCATTTTGTTACGTATAGTTTTATTGAAGTCGCGTTTTTGGGGGAAAGTGTTTGTGTGGCAGATTTCAACCCGTACTGCTCAAGAGTGATCGAAAAAAAAATGATATGCGCCGGTTATTGATGTCACCTACAACTCCTCAGAATCATTTCAGGAGAAAATCGAGCATTCCCGCTTGAAGTTTTAACAAATGGGGTATTTGAGAAGTTATGATAATGGCAAGCTGTATAACAAAATATTCAGTGATTTCGGAGTGACGATAGTAAGCAGTTATCATCAATTAAAGAATTTACAGTAAAGTTATGATAGGTGATTCATACACGAAAAGAAGTTCACTGGTTTAAGGTTAAATCGACTGGCACGATATTGAACTTTACCATCGAAAAGTAGGACGCAATATATTCTGTTTCAGAAAAGGTAAGTCAAACGGAGACTTGACCCCTTAACCCCTAACTCCCATTAATACATGATGGCTTCGTAAGTCCCGACTCATCGGGACTGCGTTGCGCTACATCCTTCGTCACTGCAGCGTACCGTAAGTACGCCTCATTCCTCAGGATTTGTGCGCCTTGACCGGGAGCATCCCGAAGGGATGCAATATAAACGTAATGTTCCTTACCGGGAAGCGCACCGCCTGGTGGCCGGCGTGCTTCCATTTGAATCTTTTTACTTTTCCATCCAAGTTTGATTTTTTGCGAGTGCAACAATCCATAAATACATACGGGGCTTTTATGTTAACAATACGAGTATATAACCTGTATTAAGCTTGTAATCGTTTAGCAGGAAATTTAGTCCAAGATATGCGTTAATTCGGCAAACGTGCGGAGGATCTGTTTCGGAATATCTCCAGCGGTATCGATAATCCCTCGTTTACGAAAGCGAACTTACAAAAAACGTGGAAGTGGAAAGGAGAATAAAAATGCAGCGAAACGCCCAATGGGAAAAACGGAGGGAGCAGATAGAGCAAAATTTCCAGTTACTGCATAAGATACTCAACAGGCCCATTTCCAGATTTGAAAAGACCGTAGTAGATTTCTGCTTTGCTTTATACTTTCAGCTCATCGGGAACCGCATTAAGATAAAGGTAGATCATAATGCGGCGCGGATGGCCAGGGATATCTTTTGCAAATACTTCCCAGATACGGTCGAAGAGATGCTGAGGGAACTCTTGCGCGATCCCGAGGGATACATCCAGAAGGTTGAAGAATATGAATCTGTTTGTCCTCCCCCGATGATTGATTTTGGCACCGAGACGAAAACGTTCAAACTCATCATGAATGATCCCGCCCGGCAGATGGAAGAAACACGTACGGAGCTTGCCCTTCTGTCAAGTATTATTTCGTGCAACGGGAATGCGTACTATGCCCTCGATATCGGAACGGGAAATGGCAGGCTTGCGAGGGTAATGGAAAATTCAATCCGGTGTATCAGCGGTAATCAAAAAGGCTACAGGGTATTCGGTGTTGACTTATCCGAAAAAAATATAGAGGACGCAAATACACTGAACAAAAAGACGGGGGCATCCATTGTATTTACGAAAGGTGATATGAACAGGCTTTTGTTTCCCTCAGATGTGTTTGCGCTCGTAAACTCGGCATCGGCATCGTACCTTAATCCGAAACACAGACGGCCTTTCGATATCGCTGAGATGGCACGGGTTTTGAGCCCAGATTACGGCCGGGCGACCGTAACAAACCCGACCGAGAATTTTAGCCTGAAAGAATATTCTTACATGATGATGCGCTCAAACCGCAAAACGTACTTAAATCCTATGAACATCGTACAGGTTATGTTTCTCGGTCAGTGTGGAGCCCAGATCGAAGACTTAATGAAAGCAAGGCCGGAGATGCAGGTTACAACGACAAATGATATGATGAATATGCTGAAAAGGACATTACGAGCAGAGATCGTCGATGTCGGGAACTGGCCTCTCGAAGGTGGCCCCCCATTGTTCTGGGGATTTACCTTTTCCGTCAACGGTAAAACAAAAGAGTCACTCGGAAGATATATTGATGTCAGGGAAAAGCAACGGAAACATGAAGACTGGATTCCATTAGACCGGGTAAAGGCAGTTACTGTAAAGGAATACCCACATACGCCCGCGCTTAGAATGGTTTCTTAGGGTAGATGGGGGGTCAAATTTTTATTCTTGACTCAATAATAAAGATTTGACCCCCAGTACTCCCCTATTTGTTGACGATCCCCTTACCGATATTCTGCGTAACGGGCCAGGAAGTTGTTAGCGAAAGCCTTAGAGGCAGAGATCGAAAGCTTTTTAGCCATGTATATCGGGACTGTCCGGAATGGATTGTGGACGTTCTTTCTGACCCTCAAACATCGGGAGGCCTGCTCATTTCCCTGCCCTCAAAAAATGCGGAAGACCTTGTAAAGAAAATGAACGACGGGGGAATCGAAGACGCTTCTATAATTGGTGAGGTCGTAACGGAACCAAGGGGAAAGATTCTGATACTTTGATATTTGTTCCCCTCTTACGAACGAGCCAATGTTCGTTGTATTTCTATCAATAAACCCTATAATCAATCCATTCCTATTCATATTATGAATTTGACTTATAGAAAGAGTCGATTTACATAGCCCGCGTTTAATCACTCGAACCGCAGTAATTCACCAGAAAGGAGTATCGGATTTATGAGGTTGAAAAATGTTTTTGCGACTCGGTGGGGGATTATCGGCGTGGGTTTGTTTATCGGAGTCTTTGCGGCTCTCTTGCAGAAGTGGGGGAATCCCGGAAATATGGGCATCTGTGTGGCCTGTTTTGAAAGGGATATCGCCGGCGCCCTCGGGTTACATCGCGCCGGTGTCGTCCAGTATATACGACCTGAAATTATCGGTTTTGTCATAGGATCGCTCATCGCCGCGTACCTTTTTAAAGAATATCGTCCCCGTCTCGGTTCCGCTCCCATTGTGCGATTTGTCCTGGGAGTCTTTGCCATGATTGGCGCGCTTGTTTTTCTGGGATGTCCCTGGCGGGCGGCGCTGCGTCTGGCCGGTGGCGACGGAAATGCCATTCTCGGTTTGCTGGGACTGGTTGGCGGCATCTGGATCGGGACCCTTTTTCTCAGAAAAGGTTACAATCTGGGACGCACCCAGACTACCCATGCCGCGGCGGGCTGGGTGCTGCCGCTTATAATGCTTGGCCTTCTGGCCCTTCTCATTGTCTTCCCGCAGATTGAAGGTCAAAACAGAAGCGGCGTTCTTTTCTATAGTTTGAAGGGTCCAGGCGCGATGCACGCGCCCCTTCTCATTTCTCTGGGAGTTGGCCTTGCTATAGGATTTCTGGCACAGCGAAGTCGGTTTTGCACTATGGGGGCTTTCCGTGATTTTATACTCTTTCGACAGACCCACCTCCTCATGGGATTCATCGCCCTTGTCGCCGCCGCTTTCGTCACAAATCTTATCGTCGGACAGTTTCACCCGGGATTTATGGGTCAGCCCATTGCCCATACCATGCATGTTTGGAACTTCGCGGGGATGGTTCTGGCTGGTCTGGCCTTTGCTCTCGCCGGTGGGTGCCCAGGACGTCAGCTTTTCCTGGCCGGTGAGGGTGACGGGGATGCCGCCGTTTTTGTGATAGGGATGATCGTCGGGGCCGGTTTCGCCCACAATTTTGGTCTGGCCAGCTCCCCTAAAGGGGTTGGCCCTTACGGCATCGCGGCCGTAATTATTGGTCTGATAGTCTGTCTGTTTATTGGATTTACGATGAGAAAAAGGAATAAAGCATGAATATAAAAATTGACGCGCGGGGACTTTCCTGCCCGCAACCCGTTTTAATGACGCTGAATGAGATAAAAGTGGGAAAGACAAGCGAGATCCAGATTCTGGTGGATACGGATACATCAAAGGAAAATGTCTCCCGTGCCGCCATAAGTCAGGGTTGGGAAGTAGCAGATGTCAGTGAAGAAAGGAACGAGTACAAGATCACCATAAGAAAAAAGTAGAGTGTCATCAACTCATCAAAAAGAAGTATCCTACTTATAACGAACTACCCCGCCGCAAGCAGCGGGGGATTAAACCCTGCTGATTTCGCATCGTACTTCAAGTGATTAGAGTAATCAGTGTAATCTGCGAAATCTGTGGATTAAAAAGTTGACATAAGCTCTATTTTCATTAATTATGCAGAAAAATGGGGGGTGTTCTTTAATAACAACATTGCATGCAAAAGGAGGAACAGTATTATGATGGATTACCCTTTGTTGCTCAGGACCTTTCTTCTGAGAGCGGCGAAATATTTCCCGAAGCAGGAAATATTATCGATTTATCCCGATGAGATTTTTCGCTACACCTATGGGGATTATTTCAAACGAACCTGTCAGTTGGCTAATGCGCTTGAATCTCTTGGCATAAAGAGGGGTGACAGGGTTGCAAGTCTCGCATTGAACAACCACCGGCATCTCGAACTCTATTTGGGGGTTCCCTGCATGGGCGCGGTTCTTCACACGGCAAACTTCAGACTGCCGACGCAGCACCTGTCCTATATTTTCAACCATGCCGAGGATAAAGTCCTGTTCATCGAAGAAGACCTTGTCTTCATCGTAGAGGCAATAAGGGATCAGCTGAAGACGGTGGAGCATTTTGTAATCCTGTCTCAGAGCGGCAAGCTTCCCGAAACAACACTTTCACCTGTCTATTCCTATGATGAATGGATCTCTGAATTTCCGGAAGAGTATGATTTTCCAGAAGACCTGGATGAGAATGACCCTGCGCTTATGTGCTATACCTCCGCTACTACGGGTGATCCAAAGGGTGTTGTCTATACACACAGGAGCATCGTTCTTCACAGCTATGCGGTGGGGGCAACATTTGGTACTTTGGAGAGCGATTGTGGGCTTCATATAGTCCCGATGTTTCACGCAAATGCATGGGGCCTGCCCTTCATTTCTGTGGGTGGTGGTATCAAACAGATTCTGCCCGGCAGGGAAACGCTCAATATGGAGAAGATTTGCCGGGTTATTGCGGATGAAAAGGTGACAGTTACCTGTGGTGTGCCCACAATCTGGCTGATGCTCTACGATTACCTTGAGAAAGGCGGATGGCATGATTTCTCATCATTGAGGATGATAGTAAGTGGAGGCTCAGCGTGTCCCCTCTATTTGATGAAGGGATTGAATGAAAAATACAATTTCCCGATAAGGCAGGCCTATGGCAGCACTGAGACATCACCCCTCGCAACTGCGGCGCTGGAGAA
>JAFDAR010000070.1 GCA_019313735.1 Deltaproteobacteria bacterium
TTACTATCGGCATAATTTTATAGATCATGCCTATCTTTATAATCTTTATTTCCCGCCGGAGGCTGTTTTTACAAAGCTTAAAGATCAAATTCACGACATTGTTCTGAATTATCCTATGGCACAGGATGCCCTTGCCGGGCTTATCGGCAAACTAATTGACCAACCTGCTGAAAGAATTGTTGTGGGAAACGGGGCTGCAGAATTAATAAAAATAGTATCCGGTCACATATCAGACAAGTTAATCGTTCCCGTGCCTTCTTTCAATGAATATGCCAATGCCGCGCCTCCAGGCCGGGTAATCGAATTTCCGCTTGAGTTCCCATCTTTCCAGTTGGATGTAGATAAATTTGCTGCGGAAGCGATCAGAGTAAATGCTGATGTGGCGGTTGTGGTAACGCCTAACAATCCAACATCTATGTTAATTCCCAAGCCCGATCTCATTCGGCTTGCAAAAAAACTTGAAACTCATGACTGCATGCTGATTATTGACGAATCATTTATAGATTTTGCAGAGAACCATGATAAAATAAGCATGGAACAAGAAATCGAAAATTACCCGAATATGGTAATTTTTAAAAGCATGAGCAAAGCCTACGGTATCTGTGGGCTTAGGATCGGTTATATGCTGACCGCAAATTCAAAATTTGCTGAAGCTGTAAGAAACGGTGTGCATATTTGGAATATTAACGGATTTGCGGAAGAGTTTCTGCGGCTCTTACCCGATTATAAACAGGAATTTATTGAAAGCTGTAAACAAGTTCGAGTCGACAGAGACAGTCTGTATGAAAAACTTTGTGGAATAGAAGGTATGACTGTTTTCAAACCAGACGCAAACTTTATTTTTTGTCGACTGCCAGATAATGTGCAAAGTGCTCCTGAAGTTACGAGAAAATTATTTATTAAACATAATATGTACATAAAGGATTGTGTGGGCAAAACTCAACCGGATTCTGATCGTTATATTCGGATTGCCAGCCGTACAGAAGCAGAAAATTGTAAATTAGTTGCGGCATTGGCAGATATTATTGACTCGAAAAAAGCAGAGAGCTCTTAATGAACGATTCTCAAAATCAACAACCACATCAACCCACAATGATTTCTTTTGCCAGGGACCTTCCCAACATTTGTTCACTTGCAGGCCTGTTATGTGCAATGATTGGTATTTACTACGCTATTTTGGGCAATTTCCCTGTTGCGATAATTGGAGTTCTGTGGGCTGTTTTATTTGACTGGGCTGACGGAATCGTTGCTCGCCAAATTAAGGGACGAACAGATCACCATCGAGCCTTTGGGAGCCAGCTTGATTCGCTGATAGATATTGTAAGCTTTGGAGTATTCCCTGCTATTTTTCTTTTAAGCTATGGTAAGTTCAGTCCATGGTTCCTGCCGGGAGCATTTCTTGTTGTCGCCACCAGCGTTATACGATTGAGTTATTTTAACATTTTCGGCCTGATTGACGATAAAACCTACATGGGGCTGGCATTAGACAACAATGTTATTGTTCTTGCTTTTGTGTTTTTGTTTGAAGGCTTTATTAATCACACGGTTTTTTCAATAATCCTTTATGCACTATTGATGGTATTTCTGGTTCTTAATTTAGCACCTGTACGAACGCCTAAATTTGCCGGAAAATGGTTTTATGTTCTTATGGTCTACACCCTGGTATTGACAGTTATCTACGGTTGGATGCAGTGGAACAGGGTTTAACAAAGTTATAATATATGGCTCTTCTCTAAATTAGTTGGAGAAAGCCTGATAGATTGTAATCAATCAGAAAAAGCAGGGTGTATGACTCTTTATTCTTCCCAGAATAACCGATTTCTTTTTCAATTATTTCTTTAAATTTGTCGCAAACCCGATGTACCCCCCCTTTTTTTTTATTTTAACTCTCCATACCAATACCGGATTTCGATTCAGTGGTTGAGTCTATTTTAATCTCTTCGGGTCTAATTCCCCGAAGCTTGCTGCGGGGTAGTTTGTTAGACCTGATAAGTCAATTCAATTTCCCGAAAAGGCACATCTTTTTCCAGTATTATCGTCATTCACTAATTGCCCTTCGGGGGTGTTCGTGTTATAAATTACCCAATCTGACACCTGTTATTGAGTTCTGAAACTTTTCTGGGAATATCATGGACGAAATTATTAAAAGAAAAAAGACGAGGCATGTCTATGTCGGGCCGATCAAAATAGGAGGCAATGCCCCCATTGCCGTCCAGTCAATGACCTGTACCGACACAAGAGATGTGGAGGCGACAGTCGATCAGATCAGGCGGCTTGAGAACGCGGCCTGCGAAATCGTCAGGGTAGCTGTGCTCGCGATAAGCGCCATCAGAAACGGTGCCGACTGCATAAGGATAAATCCGGGAAATACAGGGAAAGATAAGATAAGAAAGATCATACATGAGGCAAAAGAGAGGGGAGTATCAATACGCATAGGGGTCAATGCGGGTTCCCTCGAAAAGGATATCCTTGCCAGACATGGCGCTCCAACAGCGCCCGCGCTTGTCGAAAGTGCCCTGAGAAATATTGAACTCTTTGAAGATATGGATTTTCGGTCCATTAAACTATCCGTGAAGGCCTCCGACGTTCCTACAATGATAAAGGCTAACCGGGCGATTTCCGCGGCCACCGATTATCCCCTGCATCTCGGTGTCACTGAAGCGGGAAGCCTTGTCAATTCCTCGATAAAGTCATCTATAGGCATAGGAGTACTTCTTAATGAAGGCATAGGCGACACAATCAGGGTTTCAATATCGGGCGATCCTGTCGGAGAAGTTGGCGTGGCTTACGGGATATTGAGAGCTCTTGGCATCAGAAGAGTAGGTCCGGACATCGTATCCTGCCCCACCTGCGGGCGCTGCGAGATAGACTTGTTCAGGCTGGTCGAAGAGGTGGAAAACAGACTTGCGGGGGTAAAGGAATACTTTAAGGTTGCTCTTATGGGCTGTGTTGTCAACGGGCCTGGCGAGGCTGCCGAAGCGGATATCGGCATTGCCGGCGGACGCCACTTCGGATTTCTTTTCAAAAAGGGCAAAATTGTAAGAAAGATAAAGGAAGAAGAGTTTGTGGATACCCTGATGGATGAGATAGATGTGATGATAAAGGACAGAAGGCAGAAGTCAGAAGTCGGGGATCAGGAGTAAGGGGCAGTAACTCGAGACTCGAAACCAGTTAATACAGATTGAGGAGGAATGATGCGTTATTCAGAGATGTTCTTGCCGACTACAAAGGAGACTCCTTCCGACGCGGAGATTGCAAGCCACCAGCTTATGCTGCGGGCGGGAATGATAAGGAAGCTGGCCGGAGGGATATACGCGTATCTGCCACTGGGCTATCGTGTGATCAGGAAGGTGGAGAATATTGTGCGTGAAGAGATGAACAGGGCGGGCGCGCAGGAGGTATTTATGCCCGCAGTGCAGCCGGCCGAGCTCTGGATGGAATCGGGACGCTGGGACATGTATGGGAAAGAACTGTTGAGGGTCAGGGACAGACACAACAGAGATTACTGTATCGGGCCGACGCATGAAGAGGTGATAACCGCGCTGGTGCGCGATGAGATACAGACATACCGCCAGCTTCCCAGGAATCTCTATCAGATTCAGACGAAATTTCGTGATGAGATAAGGCCGAGATTTGGCATCATGAGGTCCAGAGAGTTCGGCATGAAAGATGCCTACAGTTTCGACGCCGACGAAGAGAGCGCGGAAGAAAGCTACAGGAAGATGTTCGATGCCTACACCAGGATATTCACGCGGTGTGGCCTTAGTTTCAGGCCGGTGGAGGCGGACAGCGGTAATATAGGGGGAAGCTTTTCCCATGAATTCATGGTTACCGCTGATTCCGGAGAGGACGCAATGGTTCATTGCACCTCGTGCGATTATGCCGCTAATCTCGAAAAAGCGGAGATTTCCAGACCGGAGGAAAAGGCAGGGCATGCCACAGAATATCCCCCTATGGCGGAGGTGCATACCCCCGATGTGAGAACCATCGAAGAGGTCTGCGCGTTTTTGGATGTTGCTCCACGGGATGTCGTAAAAACGATGATATTCACGTGTGATGGCGAACCTGTAGCTGTTCTGGTAAGGGGGAATGAAGATATAAACGAGGCAAAACTCAGAAATTATCTTGGGTGCGACTCTCTCGAACTGGCCATGGATGATACCATCCTGGAGGTTACCGGATCTCCCAGAGGGTTTGCTGGCCCCATGGGAATAAAATCCCGGATTATCGCGGATTATTCCCTCATGAACATGAAGAATTTTGTTGTTGGAGCCAACAGGGAAGATCACCATATAAAAAACTGTAATATCGGAAGAGACTTTGAGATAAAAGATTATGCCGATCTGAGAATCGTAAGAGAGGGTGATGTCTGCCCGCGCTGCGGAAAAGAGCTCAGGATTGTCAGAGGTATCGAAGTGGGGCATGTCTTTAAACTCGGCGTAAAATACAGCAAGGCCATGAACGCCACCTTTCTTGACAGGGATGGCAAAGAAAAATACATGATTATGGGATGTTATGGTATTGGCATAGGAAGAACAGCCGCCGCGTGCATAGAGCAGAGCCACGATGAGGACGGGATTATATGGCCCATGGCGATTGCGCCATTCCAGGTAATAATCACGCCGGTGAATATAAATGATGAAAATTTATCAAAGATTGCTGAAGAACTGTACAACGGTCTCGTCGCGGATGGGATAGAGGTCATCTTAGATGACAGGAATGAAAGGCCGGGCGTAAAATTCAAGGACGCCGATTTGATAGGCATACCCATCAGGGTCACAGTAGGCGCCAAAAGCCTCGCGGAGGGAAAGGTGGAAGTAAGATTTAGAAAACCCGGAGAGGTTGAAAAGATACCGCTTGAAGAAGTCAGGGGGTTTATCACAAAAACGATAATGGATCAGCTCTCGATTAGCTAAAGTTGATTAAAGAAGGGTTCAAGGAGTCAAGGATTCGAGGGGTCGAGTGAAAGAAGAAAGATAGCGCTGGATTACAATAGTTCCTTGAACTTGTAGGTTGGGTTGAGGGACGAAACCCAACAAAAGCTTAAAAAAGACATATTGGACCCTCTTCTCCAGCTAAATTGGAGAAGAACCACGACAATAACGGTCTGGAGTGCGCATGATCGGGCGTCAGTTCAGGGTAGATGGTAGAATATGATACGAATAACCGACATACTGGAAGAAGGCCAGAAATATCTGTCTCAGAAAGACCTTGAGATGATAGAGAAGGCCTATATATTCTCCGCGTCTGTGCATCAGGGACAGTTGCGATTGTCGGGAGAACCCTATCTTATTCATCCCCTGGAAGTGACGTGGATGCTGGTTAAAATGAGGCTTGACACCGCCACGCTGATAACGGGTCTGCTGCATGACACCGTCGAGGACACACTGGCCACTCTTGAGCAGGTGGAGGAGGCCTTCGGCAAAGATGCCGCCTTCCTCGTGGACGGCTTGACCAAGATAAGCAAGATAACCTTTGGAGACCAGCTGGAGCGTCAGGCGGAGAACTTCAGAAAAATGATACTGGCGATGTCTTCCGATATCAGGATACTCCTCATAAAACTGGTTGACAGACTCCACAACATGCGCACACTTGATTTTCATTCCCCGGACAGACAAAAATTCATAGCGCAGGAAACCCTTGAGGTATATGCGCCGCTGGCCGCACGCCTGGGAATAAACTGGATAAAGGGTGAATTGGAGGACCTGTCGCTGAAATACCTCCATCCGGATGGATATAATGAGTTGATGGAACGTGTAAACAAAAACAAAGAAGAGCGTGACCGATACACAGAAGAGGTAAAGGATATAATCCGAAGGCAGGTGGAAAGCTTTGGTTTAAAGGGAGATGTCAGGGGGAGATCCAAGCATTTCTATAGCATTTTTATGAAGATGCACGAACAGCGCATAAATTTTGATGAGGTTTATGACCTCACGGCATTCAGAATAATCCTTGATTCGGACGAGGAAAGAAAGTGCTACGAGGTACTCAGTATCATTCACGCGCTCTGGAAGCCCGTCCCCGGACGTTTCAAGGACTATATAGCAATGCCCAAGGCAAACAACTACCGCTCCCTGCACACGACCGTTATCGGCCCATATGGAGAACGGGTGGAGATACAGATAAGAACAAGGGAGATGGATGAGTGGGCGGACAAGGGTATCGCGGCCCACTGGAGGTATAAAGAGGGCAGGGTCTCTTCCTCTAAGGATGAAGATCAGATCGACCAACTCAGAGAATTACTTGAAGGGCAGGTTGAGCACAAGGATGCCCGGGAATTTATGAAGAGTCTGAAGCTGGCCCTCTATCCGGATGAAGTTTACGTATTTACACCAAAGGGGGACGTAAAATCTTTTCCAAAGGGCGCCACACCGATTGATTTTGCCTACAGTATTCATACCGATGTGGGGAATCAATGCGTAGGGGCAAAGGTGAACAGAAGCATCGTTTCCTTGAAGTACAAGCTTCAAAACGGCGATACAGTGGAGGTTATGACCCAGGCCGGGCATTACCCCGGCAAAGACTGGTTAAAATACGCGGTGACATCGAGAGCTGTATCCAAGATAAAACAGTGGATAAAGACAGAGGAACGTGAAAAAAGCATCATACTCGGGAGGGAAATCCTCGAAAAAGAACTTAAGAGGCACTTTCTGAAATTCAGCCAGATGGTCAAAGCAAACGAATTCAGCGCTATATTGGAGGAACATTCTCTGGCCACGGTCGATGACCTGTTGGCCCTTATAGGTTATGGGAAAATGTCGGCAAAACATGTGACGCATCAGTTGTTGCATGATGAGGAGGAAGAAGAAAAAAAGGGAATTCTGGACAGGGTCAAGGACAGGTTCAGAAAAGCTCCATCTGACGCGGGCATATCCATCACAGGGATTGATAATATCATGGTGAGATTTGCCAAGTGCTGCAGTCCTCTTCCCGGAGATGATATAGTTGGCTGTGTAACGCGGGGAAGGGGCATAACTATCCATGAATCTGGCTGTCCCATGGTAAAAGAGATGGACACTGAAAGGATAATCGATGCACAGTGGAACGTGGATGAAAAACAGACCTTCTCGGTTGATATTATAGTAACCTGCAAAGATAAGAAAGGCCTTTTGTTCGAGCTGGGCAATGTCATATATTCTCTGGGAATAAATACGACTCATGTCAATATTAACGCAACACCGGGCAATAACGCGATCTGTGACTTTCAGTTGGACATAAAAGATCTTAAGCAGCTTAACATGGTTATTGCCGAGTTGAAGAAATTAAAGAGTGTTTTATCCGTTGAAAGGATGCGAGGGCCATTTCGCGGTACCAAAAAGAACAAATCACATGAAAATATTGACATCCGGCATTAAATTGCTGTACTAAACCAGCGCAAAGAATCTTACGACAGAGGATAAAATG